>JBAXLX010000004.1:0-33744 GCA_037134595.1 Pseudomonadota bacterium | reverse complement strand
GCGCAATCGACCGGCAGGCGGGCGATGGCCACGGTGTGGTTGTTCAGCGGCGAATACATCGCTTGGGTGACAACACCGACCTGCTGGCCACCCTGCATGACCGGCGCGCCGTTGCCGGGGGCATTCTTGCCGTCCAGCTTCAGGCCCGAGATTTTGAACCGCTCGCGGCCCTTCAGGCGGTAATGCTCTTCTGCGCCCCTAAAGCCCACTTTGCCGGGCGAGACGGTGAAATCCAGCCCCAGTTCCCACAGCGTATCGCCGGGGCCTTCGTTTTCAAACGGATACATTTCCGAATTGTCGAAGGGGAAGAACAACAGATAGCTTTCCGTCCGCAGCAGATCGAGCGTGGTAAAGCGGCAGGGGATGATCCCCATGGCAGCGCCCTCTTCCAGAATGCGGTCCCAGATCAGACCCGCATCCTGGCCACGGCAGAAAATCTCGTAGCCACGCTCGCCGGTATAGCCGGTGCGCGACAAGGTGATGGGCTTGCCAAACAGGCTGGTGCCCATGTGGCCAAAGTACGGCAATTGGCGCACGCCGGGGATGTGCTTTTCCAGATAATCCACCGCCAGCGGCCCTTGCAGCGACAGGTCGTGCAGCTGGTCGTCAAAGCGCACCGAGACATCACGCCCCGTGGCCGCCATCGTCAACTGCTCATGCCCTTGGCCCGAGCCGTGGACGACCGTAAAGGTGTCCGGCCCAAAGCGGTAGATCACGCAATCGTCGATGAATTTGCCCGCGTCATTCAGCATACACGCGTAAACCGCGCGGCCCGGCATCAGCTTTTCCATGTTGCGCGTGGTGGCACGCTCAATCACATGGCTGGCCGCAGGCCCGGTGATATGCACCTTTTTCAGCCCCGACACATCCATCAAGCCCGCCTTGGTGCGGATCGCCATATATTCGGCTTCCGGATCGCCCGCATAAGACCACGCCGTGCCCATGCCGGACCAATCTTCCAGATTGGACCCCAAAGCCCGATGACGGTCGCCCAAAGTCGAGAATCGCCAAGAATTCGTCATAGTTCCCTCCGTGCGGTCAGATTTCGGCGAAGTTTGTAGGGCGCTGGCGCAAAAAGCAATACTCAAGTGCAACATATTTTCTTGTCAGCAAACAAACCGACCGTCAGATGAAAAAAGGGGCGCCAAAACGGCGCCCCTTTTCGGTTGGGTGGGTTCTGGCCTTAAGCAGGCAGCACAAAGAACCAATTGGCCCACAGTACCACGGCCGCACCGGCCAGAAGGGCAAGGTAGGGCAGAATCCCCGCCTTGCGTTGGCCCATATCGCCGTCTTTCAGCCCAAGTTCCGCCATGGCTTGCGCCGGGAACTTGCCACCGTCTTGGTACCAGTGCCGGAAGGCAAAAACCGGGATGATCAGCGCCGCAAAAACCAGCCCTGCCCAAAGCGCCGGCGGTGCATCGGCCTTGGCACCGACCGATTGCCAAACCTTGGCACCCGCGCCCAAAAACAGCGCGTTGACAAAGGCCAAGAGCGTGTTGAACCCGATCAAAATCGCCGGGGCTTTCCACGGCCGTTCGATATGGCCGCTGTCCATGCGGTGAATCCAGCCGGCGTTCAGGTTCAAGAAGTTGAACAAGATATAGCCGACGTTGGAAATCGCCAGAACGTAGAAATACCCGCCCGCATCCGAGGCCAAGGCCAGAAGGAACAGATTGAAGCAGAAGTCTGTCCACATGGCACCCGTCGGGGCGCCGTTGTGGTTGACGTTGCTCAGATACTTGGGCAACCAGCCGTCTTTTGAGCCTTGGTACAGGGTACGCGACGAACCGGCCATGGCGGTCATGATCGCCAAGAACAGGCCAAGGATCATCAAGATCACGAAGATCTGCGTGATAACCTTGCCACCGCCCATCATGTTGCCCAAAGCCTCGCCCACACCGGTGCCATCAACGATCGGCGTGGCGAGCATCCCGGCTTGACCCAGAACGCCTTGGAAGGCGAAGGGGATCAAGAAGTAGAACACGCAGCACAAAAGCCCCGCAAAGAAGATCGCTTTGAACGTGTCGGTCTTGGGGTTCTTAAGCTCAGACGTGTAACACACAGCCGTTTCAAAGCCGTAGGTCGACCAAGCGGCGATATACATGCCGCCCAGAATAAGGGTCCATCCGCCCAGATTCCACGCACCATCCACCCCCGTATAGGGGCCAGAGGGCGGCAAAATGCCGCTGACATTCGTTGTGTCAATAGCGCCGGTGAACAGCGGCACCAGACCCACCAGAAGCAAAGGCACCAGCACGATGATCGCCAGCCACTTTTGCGCCGAAGCGGTCGAGGCGATGCCGCGGTGCTGGATGGCAAACATGATCAGCATCAAGATCGCGCCGATGCAGAAGGTCGAGTTGAAGTGCAAAGCGCCAAGGCCGGGGATATTCAGGCTAAAGGCCTCAAACGTGCGGATCGCAGGCGTCAGGGCCGCAACAGCATCGGCGGGAGTTTTACCCGCATTCGCCGTCAGCCAATCCAGCACAAGTTGGCTGTCTGCCGCAGGGATCGGGAACAACGCATTCAGGATATAGCCCGATGCAATCACGCAGCCCAGCGACAAAACCGGGCTCCATGCAAACCAGTTACACCACACCGACAAGGGTGCCACCAGTTTGGAATAGCGCAGCCACGCCATCGCCCCATAAACCGAAGCCCCGCCCGACTTGCTGCCAAACATCCCCGCCATTTCGGCATAGGTGAAGCTTTGCAAAAAGCCCATGATCATCGACACGATCCAGACAAGGAAGGCAGCCTTGCCCGCCACGCCCGCGATCCCGCCAATCGAGAACAACACCAAAGGCGGCACACCGGCCGCAACCCAAAAAGCGCCCTTCCAATCCAAGGCGCGCACCAGTTGGCCTTGGCCACCTGCGCTTGTTTCCATCGTCATATCTCACCCTCTCCCGTCATGTTTTTGCTCGCCCTTCGCCTGAGGATGGCCAAGGGTCATTCGCACCGAGCTTCAGCCCAGATGACGCATTACAAGCACGAAGGATGATTCAACGCTACAAAATTTTATCTGGCGGAAAAATTGTTTACCCCAATGCCGCAACAGCGGCGTGATTTTAGACAAAAGCGCAGCAAAAAGCCCGGCGCAGCGCAGCGCCGGGCTTTTGGAAATGGCTGAAAAGCCTAGTTCTTCAGATAGCTTTCCATCGAATCTTCCAGCGCATCTTTCCACGGCGTGTGGTGCACCGGGGCCATCGTGCCGGTGATCACCGACTTATAGGCATGGTCGCGGAACTCCATGATTCCGGCCTTTTTGTGGTCTTTCCATTCAAAGAAGGCCTCGCAGGCCCCGTCCACATCAAAAGACGGATAATCGGTCTCGGCGATCAGTTCTTTCACATAATCGCCCTGATAATGAATGGCGTCATGCGCGTCTTGGCCCGCATCTTCACGCGCCACACGGTCTTTGACATCGTCCAGCATCACCGATTTGTCGGTCGGCAGGGCGATCTTGCCCATGATCGCATCGCGCACCCACCACGCTTGGGCGTCAAACATGTTGAAGGTGAACCACTGGTCCTGCATGCCCAGATAGAACAGTTTGGGGTTATTGACCCAGACCACGCCTTTATACAGGTCAGCGGCGGCCAAGCGGTTGGCAGTTTTCAGGCGCAGATCGTCGGGCAGGAAGGGGAAGTGGTGCTTGTAGCCGGTGCACAGAATGATCGCATCGACCTTTTTCGATGTGCCGTCGATGAAATAGGCGGTTGTCTCATCCACATGGTCCAAGGCGGGCACTTCATGGAAATTTGCCGGCCAGTCATAGCCCATCGGCGCATTGCGATAGGCCACCGTCACCGACTTTGCCCCATATTTCCAGCACTGGCTGCCAATGTCTTCGGCCGAGTAAGACGAGCCGAGCAGCAGAATGTCCTTGTCGTGAAACTCCATCGCGTCGCGGAAGTCATGAGCATGCAGCACGCGGCCGCCGTAAAGGCCAAAGCCCGGATATTCCGGCACATTTGGGGTCGAGAAGTGGCCCGAGGCGACAATCACATTGTCAAACTCTTCCTCATACATCCGGTCTTCGACCAGATCATGGGCCATAACGGTGAAATTGCCCTTGGCCTCGTTATACTTCACCAAGCGCACCGGGTGGCGGAAGCGAATCCACGGGCGCACGCCGGCCTTTTTCACGCGGCCTTCGATATAGTCGACCATCACCGCGCGCGGCGGGTAAGAGGCGATTTGCTTGCCGAAATGCTCTTCAAACGAGTAATCCGCGAATTCCAGCCCCTCTTTCGGGCCATTGGTCCACAGATAGCGGTACATCGAGCAATGCACCGGTTCGCCGTATTCATCCAAGCCCGTGCGCCAGCTATAGTTCCAAAGACCACCCCAATTGCCTTGCTTTTCAAAGCAGACAACCTCGGGGATATCCTCCCCTTTGGCGCGTGCCGACTGGAAGGCGCGCAGTTGTGCCAGACCCGATGGGCCCGCGCCGATGACGGCAACTCTTTTTTTCATGAAACTCTCCCTAAGCTTGGGCCGTGCGAATCTGCCCTTGGGCATAACCCTATCCAGACCTTATGCTGAGTGTCAATTTTTCTTCCTGACGTGAAACGCGCTTGCGCAGCACCAAGCCATTCGGGCTTGCGGCGGCAAGCCAAGTGAGTACCAAGGGGCGACGGAAAAGGACTGTGCCCATGATCTCGCTTTCGCCCATCCACCGCGTCTTTGCAGGCTTTGCCTGCTATTCCTTTGCCATGGGCAATATCTTTCCACGCTTGGCGGATGTGCAATCGGGCATGGGGGTGACGACGGCGGCCTTGGGCTTGGGGCTGATCGGCGCACCCTTGGGCACGATGGTGTCGTTCACCTTCGCCAGCCCCTATCTGGACAAGATCGGCTACGGGCGGCTGCTGCCTTGGGCCTTGCCGCTGTTGGCAGCGCTTTATGCGCTGGCCGTTCATGCGCCCTCGCCGCTGATCTTGTTTATTATGCTGCTGCCCGTGGGTGTGGTGATCGGCTGTATCGAGATCATGCTGAACGCCGAAGCCGACCGGACCGAGTTTCTGCTCGGCCGCCGCATCATGAACCGTTCCCATGCGTTTTGGAGCATAGGCTTTTTTTCCGCAGGGCTTTTTGGCGCACAAATCGCAAGCTTTGGCCTAAGCCCACAGCTGCATTTGGCGCTGGTGGTGCCGCTGGTGGCAGTGGGCAGTTATCTGGCCTTGCATGACTATACCCCCTCGCCGCCGCGCGGGGTGGTTGCACAGGGCAAAGCGCCCCTGTTCGTGGCCCCCACCTTGGCGATCTTGCTTTTGGTCGCCGTCACCATCCCCGCCATGCTGCTGGAAGGGGCCAGCATGGATTGGTCGGCCATCTACATGCGCGACGCCTTTGGCGCGGACGAGTTCTGGCAAGGCATCGCTGTGGCCAGCTTTGCCGTGCTGCAAGGCTTGATGCGGTTTTATGCCGACGGCGTGGTGGAACGCTTCTCGCCCGCCGCTTTGGCGCGGGTGTTGTTTGTGGCCCTTGGGCTGGGCTGTGTGACGGTGGTGCTGTCGCCTTGGCCGATCTTGTCGCTGGTGGGGTTTGCGGCGATGGGGCTTGGCACCTCGGCCATCTTTCCCTTGGCCATGTCAGCGGCAGCGCAGCGCAACGACCGCGCCTCGGCGCTGAATATCGCGGCACTGGCGCAGTTTTCCTTCATGATCTTCCTGCTCGCCCCGCCGATCTTGGGCTATGTCGCCCATGGCTGGGGGATCAGGGCCGCTTACGGCATCGCCCTGCCCTTTGTGCTGGTCAGCCTGTTGACAGCGGGGGCTTTGGGCAAACGGCGCTGAAAAGCACTGCACCTTGTGGGTTACGCCATCTTCAGGCAAAAGCGCGCCTTAAATAGCCCCCTGAAAGGCCAAGATCATGGATTACAGCAAATCCGGCAACGCGAAATTCGGCAAAGGCATCCCGCGCCATCTCGAAAAGGGCGCGAAGGATGCAGACGACAAAGGTCGCGCAGCCAAGGACCAGCTTCTGGCCCGCATGAAAGCCGCAGCCTTGGCCAAGGCTGACAAGAAAGCCGACTAAATCCCCGCCCTGCGCCTGAGTGTCATAAGCCCGTCACAAGCGCGCATCAGAGGTTAAGGCCACTCATCCCTCAGAGGCCCGCATGGAACCCTATGTCATCGAAGGAGCCCGCGTCATTCTGCCCCACGGGGTGGAAGAACTGTCTGTACGGGTCGAGAATGGCCAGATCAGCGGCCTAGATACCCCGCGTGACGGGGCACGCAGCATCGACGGGCGCGGCAAGATCCTGGCCCCCGCCCTTGTCGATATCCACGGCGACGCCTTTGAACGGCAACTGATGCCGCGCCCGGGGGTAGATTTCCCCCTGCACGCCGCCTTGTTGGAAACCGACCGCCAACTGGCCGCCAATGGCATAGCGACCGCCTATCACGCCCTGACCCTGTCGTGGGAACCGGGCCTGCGCTCTGTCGCCATGGGCCAAGCGGTGGTAGACGGGCTTTTGGCCCTAGCCCCCCGCCTGACGGTCGAAAACCGCCTGCAACTGCGCTGGGAAACCTTCTGCTTCGAGGCGATTGCGCTGATCGAACGCGCCCTTTCAGGCCCGCTTTTGCCCTCTATCGCCTTTAACGACCACACCTCGATGGCGGTGCTGCACCCCGCCACAGCCTTGCAAGACCGCCCCTTTGACCATGACCCCGCCTTTCCTGTGGTCGATATGACCAGCGCAGGCTTTGCCACCAAAATGGCCGACCGCGCCAAACGCTCGGGTCTTTCGCAAAGCGACTATGTGGCACTGATCCAATCCATCTGGCAGCGCAGACCCCAAGTGCCCGCCGCGATGGACCAAGTCGCCGCCATGGGCCGCGCTGCGGGGGCCCCGATGCTCAGCCATGATGACAGCCAAGCACAAACCCGCCGCTTTTATCACGGCCTAGGGGCGAAGATCAGCGAATTCCCGATGACTATCGCCGCCGCCCAAACCGCGCGCGACTTGGGCGATTGGATCATTTTCGGCGCGCCCAATGCCGCGCGCGGCGGCAGTCATCTCGGCTCGCCCGGCGCAGGTGATATGGTTGAACGCGGGCTGTGCGATATTCTGGCCTCGGACTATTTCTATCCCGCGATGCTGACCGCCATGGCCCGCCTTTTGTCGCAAGGGCGCGGCACACTCGCGCAGTTGTGGGCGCTGATCTCGTCCAACCCCGCCCGCGCCTTGGGCCTGACAGATCGCGGCCAAATCGACGTGGGCAAACGCGCCGACCTCGCCCTGCTCGACTGGCCCGAGGGTGAGGCCCCCGCCGTGCGCCTGACCCTGTGCGCAGGGCGCGCGGCCTATCAGGCCCTACCCTACCAAACCCTGCCCTTTTCCCTTTAACCTTGCCAAAACCCTTTCATCTTGGCGCAAATACTCCGGGGGTGCGGGGGCTGGCCCCCGCGTCTTGCCCCCGTGTCTTGCCCCCGTGTCTTGCCCCCGCGTCTTGCCCGCTCTCACATATGCAAAACCGGCCAAAGCGAGGCGACCAGTAGCCCCGCCATCGTCCAATTAAAAATGGCCAAACGGCGCGGATCGGTCAGCAGGTGGCGCATCTGCTCGCCCGCCAGCACCCAGACCGAAATCGACGGCAGGTTGACGCAGGCAAAGGCCAGACAGACGATCACCACCGACCCGATCCCGCCCGTGGCATAAGCACTGATAGCCCCCAAAGCCATGGCCCAAGCCTTGGGGTTCACCCACTGAAACGCTGCCGCCTGCACAAAGGTCTTAGGTTTTCCCCCCGCCTTGCCAGAACCCGGTGCCGAGGCATGCGCGATTTTCCACGCCAGCCACAGCATATAGGCCACCGAAAGCCCCTTGAGCACCAGTTTGGCAGGCGGAAAAGCCTCAAATATCCCCGCCAGACCCAATCCCACCAAAAACACCATCAGCCCATGGCCCAAGCTGATGCCAAACATATGGGCCAAGCTGCGGCGAAAGCCGAAATTCGCCCCCGAGGCCATCAACATCAAATTGTTCGGCCCCGGCGTGATCGAGGTGACAAAGGCAAACGAGAGAAGGGCAAGGAAGATGTCATAAGTCATAACCGCTAAGGTCCAAAGCAAAGAAAAACGACGCCAGCCGCAGGCCCGACAGGTTTGACCAAACACCAGTGCCAAAGCAAGCGCCGTTTGGCGGTGCCATGGCGCGACAAGAGCCGTTTTGCCCCAAAAGAATATCTCCCCTGAAACACGACTTCTTTTGCCGTGTTTCTTCCCCCACCCCGCTGCTTTCCCCGTTGCCCGACGGCCTGCCTTGCCCTAGCCTTGCCCCATTCATATCATCCGGAGAAAACCATGACCCTTGGCTTTAACACCCTCGCTATCCACGCCGGTGCCGAACCTGATCCCGCCACCGGCGCGCGGCAGGTGCCGATCTATCAAACCACGGCCTATGTGTTTCGCGATGCCGATCACGCGGCCAAATTGTTCAACCTGCAAGAGGTCGGCTATATCTACTCGCGCCTGACCAACCCGACCGTGGGCGCCTTGGCCAACCGCGTTGCCGCACTGGAAGGTGGGGCGGGGGCGGTGTGCTGCTCTTCGGGGCACGCGGCCCAGATCATGGCGCTGTTTCCGCTGATGCAGCCGGGTACGAATGTGGTCGCCTCGACCAAGCTCTACGGCGGCACGATCCAGCAATTCAACAACACCATCCGCAAATTCGGCTGGTCGGCCAAGCTGGTGGATTTTGACGATCCCAAAGCCATCGCCGCCGCCATCGACGACAACACCCGCGCCTTGTTCTGCGAAACCATCTGCAACCCCGGCGGCGCTGTGTCGGACCTTGACGCCATCGCCCGCGTGGCCAACCAGCACGGCCTGCCGCTGATCGTGGATAACACCACCGCCACGCCCTACCTGTGCCGCCCGATCGAACACGGCGCGACACTGGTCGTGCATTCGGCCACCAAATACCTGACCGGCAATGGCACGGTCACGGGCGGTGTTGTGGTGGACAGCGGCAAGTTTGACTGGTCGGCCTCGGGCAAGTTCCCCTCGCTCGCAGCACCGGAACCTGCCTATCACGGCCTGAACTTCCATGCCGCTTTGGGGGCTATGGCCTTTACCTTCCACTCTATCGCCGTGGGTCTGCGCGATCTGGGCATGACGATGAACCCGCAAGGGGCGCATTACACCCTCATGGGCATCGAAACCCTGCCTTTGCGGATGGAGCGGCATGTGCAAAACGCCCAAGCCGTGGCCGAATGGCTAGAATCCGATCCGCGCGTGGATTTTGTGACATATCCGGGCCTGAAATCCTCGCCCTACCACAATCTGGCCAAAATGATCGTGCCGGGTGGCGCGGGGGCTTTGTTCACCTTTGCCGTCAAGGGTGGCTATGACGCCTGCGTCAAGCTGGTCGACCATCTCAAACTGTTCAGCCATGTCGCCAATCTGGGCGACACGCGCAGCTTGGTGATCCACTCGGCCTCAACCACGCACCGCCAGCTCAGCGACGAGCAGCGCGCGGCGGCGGGAGCATCTTCCAATGTGGTGCGCCTGTCGATCGGGATTGAGGATGTGCGCGACATCATCGCCGATCTGGATCAGGCGTTGACGGCTGCGACGGCGTAAAATTGCGCTTGGGGCCGCCGGTCAGGCGGCCCCGTTTCATTACGGCAGCAACTGCCAGACAATCGTCACCTCTGCCGAAACCCCGACCTCGCCCGCCGCCAAAGGCACGGCCCTGTCGGCGGCGGCCTTGTACAGCATCGGCATGGGCTGCTGGCCACCTCCGCCTTCGGTGATAGACACAATCGCCCCCAGATGTTCCCCCGCAGCTTCGGCCAAAATTTGCGCGCGCGCCAAAGCATCGGCGACCGCGGCCTTGCGGGCCTCGTCCTCGACCGGGCGGGGGTCGGACAGGCCAAAGGTCAGCCCGTTGAGGGTATTGGCCCCATCAGCGATCGCCGCATCCAGGATAGACCCCGCCGTATCCAAGGCGGCGATGCGCACACTCAGCATCGTGCTGGCGGTGTAGCCTTGGATGTCTTGGGCATTGCCTGCCGCATTTACCACCCAGTTGGGGTTGACCGACAGGCCGGTGGTTTGCATATCGCGTTCGGCCACATGGGCGGCAATCAAGCGGGCCATCACGGCGGATGCGGCGTCCGAGTTGGCCGCCATGGCGGTGGCGGCGCTGGCCCCCGTGGTGGTGACGCCCAGCGACAAAATGGCCTGATCGGGCACGCTGGTGAGTGTGGCAGCCCCTGTGACGGTCAAGGTGCCGATTGCCTCGGCACACAGGGCCACAGGCCACAAAAGACTTGCCAAAACGGCATAGGGGATCAATCGGCGCATAGGGTCCTCCTTGCAGGGTCAATGAGGGCTATCTTTGACCTTTGCGCCATGCTTTTGCAGCGGTGGTGAAGGGCTTTGCCTTTCAATCGGCGATTTCCTGCTGTAGGGTGGCGCAGAACTTCGGGCAGCATTCCTGCCTGTTTGATGGCTGTTATAGACACATCGCATGAAACCAACTTTCGCCCTTGATCTGCGCTTCAGCGTGATCACCTTGCTGCACCGGACCGCGCGGGGCTGGATCAAAGTGGGCGAGGCCTCGCTTGACGCGCCCGATTTGGTCGAGGCTTTGGGTTTCATGCGCGCCACCGCCCTTGGGTTGTCGCCGCGCGGGATCACGACCAAAGTGATCGTGCCCAACACCCAGATCCTTTACACCACGGTCTTAACCCCTGCGGCAGACCCTTTCGTGCGCAAGCAGCGCATCGACGACGCCTTGGGCGAACTGACCCCCTACAGGTTGGACGAATTGACCTATGACTGGTGCGAAACCCAGTCTGGCCTGCAGGTCGCGGTCTTGGCAAAAGAAACGCTCGCGGAAGCGGAAACCTTTGCCCGCGACCACAGGTTCAACCCGGTCAGCTTTGTCGCCGTGCCAGAGAGTGGCGCCTTTGTGGGCGAGCCGTACTTTGGGCCATCAAAGCTGTCAAAGTTGCTTTTGGCCAAAGACGAGACGGTCGAACGCGACAGCGAAGCCGTGCGGGCGGTGGAGCGTGACCTAACCCAGCCCCCGCCTGTCGACAAACCACCCAGCCCCAAGCCGCAAGAGGGACAACGGCAAACAGCCCCTGATCTACAGGCGTTGGAGCAACACCAAGACCCCCCTGAACCAAACGCCCCCCCGCAGTCATTCCCTTTGGCTGCGCCCTTGGACACACCCAAAGAGCCGCCTGCGCAGGTTGAACCGGCGGCGCTGCATGCCGACACGCCTGCCAAAGACTCAGACGCCGCGCCGATCCTGCATGCCGCACCACCATCTGCCGCCGAGGTCGAGGCGATCCTTCGCGCACCCGTGCCCGAGGCTCCGATGCTGGTGGATGTGGACAGTGCGGACAGGGATGGGGTCTTGCCGGTGGCCGAATTTCCACGGCCAGCACCAAGCCCGCCCGAAGCCTCCCCTTCCGGGACTGCGGCAGCGCTTTCTGCGCTGCGCGAAGACCGTCTGCGCCCGGTCGGACCAGCCCCCCTGCCGCGCACCACCGTGCCACGCCCGGCGGGGGCCAAACCTCTGCCGCCACCCTCCCCGCTGGGTCGGCCCAAGACCGCGCTGGCTTGGCAGACGGCCGGGCTGCCTGCCACGGACAAAGGGCGCACTCATGCCAATCGCGCCATGTCCAGCGCCCCAGCGCAGAGCGCCCTTGGCGCGAAAGTCACCACCCCAGCACAGCAGCGACGCTCTATCATCTTGATCTTGACGCTGGTGTTGGTGCTCTTGTTGGGCATTGTGGCCCTGTGGGCCGCGCTCAGCCTGAGCACCAAAGAGGTTCAAAACCGCGCGCCTGCCGGCGCACCGATCGTTGCGCAAGCCGAAAAAAGCGACGCTCAAGCGTCACCGCCCGCGCAAGACTTAGCCGCGGTACCAGCAGCAAAGCCCCAAAGTGCCGCACCCGCTCTGCCCAGTCCGCCAGAGAAAGCCACCGCCGTTGGTGTCGCGCCAAAGGCCGTTGATCCCGGATTGCCCCAAATTTCTGCGGCCCCCCCGACGCCAAACCCCGAGGTTGACGCCCAAGGCAGTGTCGCCGCAGTGCCCGATAGCGCGGGTCAAGACGAAATCTTCCTTGCCAGCACCGACACCCCGCCCGTCAGCTTGGACGCGATGGCCCTGCCCGCCCTTGGGGTCGGGGCCGATACAGCCCCCATTGTGCCAGAATCCCCGCCGCCCTTCCTTCCCAAAGACAGTCTGCCCGAAGCGCTGACATTCAAAGCCGACAGTTTAGCCCCCCCCGAGGGGCCCTTGATGACCGCCCAGCAAACGCCGATTGCGCCGATCGGGCAACCGCAGGACCTTGGGCCAAGTTTGCCGGCCGATGCTGCCTTTCAAACCCCATCGGCGCCAATGGCCGCGCCCAAGGTCGAGCCGTTATTGGCCCAAGACCCAACGCTGGCCGACAAACGCCCGCAAAGCCGCCCCGCCGATCTGAGGCTTGTGGCAGCCGCCATGCCGGATGCGGCGACACTTGCGCCGGACGCTCGTTATGCAAGCCTGCGGCCGCAAGCGCGCCCCGACGACCTTAGCCCCGCCGTGGCCACGGCGTCGCAAGGCTTGGTCCTGGCCAGTTCGCCCAAACCGCAAGCGCGCCCTGCAGATATCGGTGCCGGCGTCGATGCCGCCGTGGCCGTGGCGTTGAACCAAGCGCCAAACGATCAGGCCGAGGCCCCGGCCCCCAGTCTGCCCAGCAATGCCTCTGTCGCCAAACAAGCCACCGAGAAGATTGCCCTAAGTGCCAACCGCGTGGCCCTTTTGGCCGTTTTTGGCACGTCAACCCGCCGTTATGCCATGGTCAGGCTGGCTGGAGGGCGGGTGAAAAAGGTTGAAGTGGGCGATACGATCGACGGAGGGCGAATTGCAGGCATCACGGCAGACACCGTGCAATATCAAAAGGGCGGACGGATCGTCACGCTGTCTTTGCCGCAGGGGTAAGGGAGGCTTGGCCCTGTGCGGGCCAAGCTTTTAACCGGCAGCCACGCCCGCTTCGGCAAAGGTCGCCATGCCCGAATGACAGGCCGCCGCGGCCTTTACGATGCCAATCGCCAAAGCCGCACCCGAGCCTTCGCCCAAGCGCAGGCCCAGCGACAGCAAGGGCTGCTTGCCAAGGGCGATCAGCAAACGGCTATGCGCGGCTTCGGCACTGCCATGACCGGCCACGCAATGATCCAGCGCCGTTGGGGCCGATGCGTGTAAGACGGCGGCAGCAGAGCAGGCGATGAAACCGTCCAAAATCACAGGAATGCGCAAGAGGCGCGCATGCACCATGGCCCCGGCCATGGCGGCAATCTCGCGCCCGCCCAAAGCGGCGAGAATCGACAGCGGATCGCGCGTGGTCAACCGCGCCACGCCCGCCTCTACGGCCTTGGCCTTGCGGGCAAGGCCAGCATCATCCACGCCGGTGCCACGCCCGACCCAATCTTGCGCCGTACCGCCGAACAGGGCGCAGGCGATTGCGGCAGCGGCGGTGGTGTTGCCGATCCCCATCTCGCCGGGCACCAAAAGGTCGGCCTTGGGGTCAACGGCATCCCATCCGACCAGAAGCGCCGCCATAAGATCGGCCTCGCTCATCGCATCGGCTTGGGTGAAATCGGCGGTGGGGCGGTCAAGGTCGATGGCGCTCACCGTCATCGACGCGCCAAAGGTCTTGGCCAATTGGTTGATCGCAGCCCCGCCGTGGGTGAAATTGGCCACCATCTGCACCGTCACTTCGGGCGGAAAGGCCGACACACCTTGGGCCACAACCCCATGATTGCCCGCGAAAATCGCAATCTGCGGCGCGTTAATGCGCGGGGTGTCGACGCCTTGCCAACCCGCCAGCCAGATCGCCAGATCTTCCAGCCGGCCCAAAGCGCCCGGCGGCTTGGTCAACTGCCGGTTGCGCGCCAAAGCCCCTTGGGTGGCGGCAGCATCTGCCACGGGCAAGTCCGCCAAAAGGGCGCGCAGATCGGTGAGTGTGGCGGGCCTATGGAACAATCGTGCCTCCTGTGCAGGTGGTCAAGGGGTAGCGAGATCGCGCAAGATTGGCCAGACGTGGCAGACGCTTTGCGCCGGTTTCCCGACATGCAAAAGGCGGCCCCGACAGGCCGCCTTTGCGCCGTGCCTCGTCGTGTCAGGCGGCGCGACCGACCAGCACCTCGGCAACTTTCTTTTGCGCCCCAACTTCATCGCCGCCCGCCACAGCCGCCACTTCGCGCGTCAGGCGTTCAAGGGCGGCTTCGTACAGCTGACGCTCGGAATAAGATTGCTCGCGTTGGTCATCGGTGCGGTGCAGGTCACGCACCACTTCGGCGATGGCCATCAGATCGCCGGAATTGATCTTTTGCTCGTATTCCTGCGCACGGCGCGACCACATGGCGCGTTTGACACGGGCCTTGCCCTTCAACGTATCCAGCGCCTTCGAGATCAGATCGGGCGAAGACAACGAGCGCATCCCGATATCAGTGGCCTTATTCGTGGGCACGCGCAGGGTCATTTTGTCTTTTTCAAACGAGATAACAAACAGCTCCAGCCGCATGCCGGCGATGTCTTGTTCCTCGATCGACACGATCTTGCCCACCCCGTGCGAGGGGTAGACCACAAAGTCGTTGGGGTGAAAGTCTGGCTTCTTGCTTTTGGTCATGGTGTCATTCCTATGCGGCATAGCCTGACCCGACGAAAAGAGAGAAGCGGAACCGAAGTCCCGCTGTCATGCACCCTCATGATCGTCAGAAAAACCGTCCCTCAGCCAAAGGCTGCGACAGGGCTGCAGGCTTCCTTCATTGATTGTAACCATTCTATAACACAAAATTTGCGAATTTCCAAGAACCGCATGCGGTGCAAATGCGGCCTTTGGGGCAATCGTGTTAAAGTTTTCGTCAATCTTGGCGAATATCACCGATTTTTCGGCGCGAATCAGCCGCCCAAGCCTGCGGCTTGCGAAAAATAGGTTTTCAGCTTGTCCTTTTCGCCGTCACGCTCGGTGGCGTCGGGCAGCGGGTCTTTCTTGGTCACGATCACCGGCCAAAGTTCGGCATATTTGCGGTTAAAGGTGACCCAATGATCCAGATCCGGCTCTGTGTCAGGGCGGATCGCGTCGGCGGGGCATTCGGGTTCGCACACACCGCAGTCAATGCATTCGTCAGGATGGATGACGAGCATGTTCTCGCCCTCGTAAAAGCAATCCACCGGGCAGACTTCAACGCAGTCGGTGTATTTGCAGGCAATGCAGTTGTCGATCACCACATAGGTCATGAGGGCATTCCATCCTTAATTCGCAGCAGAGTCTGAGTAAACGAGGTGACCGCATCATTCAAGGGAGGATGCACCGCCGGCCCCACTTGGCGCTTCAAGGTCGGCAAAAAGCGCTTGGGCTTCAATCGCAGGGCCGCGCCGCTGGCCAAGGGCCAAAACCCGCACGACCCTGATCTGGTTGGCTTGGGGAAAGGTCAAAACATCCCCCACCGTCACGCCGTGGCCGGGTTTGGAGCATCTTTGACCGTTCAGGCGCAGATGCCCGCCCAGCACCACCTCGGCGGCAAGGTCACGCCCTTTGAAGAAACGCGCCTGCCATAGCCATTTATCCAGCCGCAGTTTGGGGCTGTCAAAGGGGGTAGTCTTTGCCCCCGGCCCCGCCAATCACTTCTGCAGCTTAAGCGCTGCCAGAACAGCGAAGGGATTGTCTGGGTCAATGGGCTTTTCCACCCGCGGCGGGCGGGCTTCGAAGCTGCGCTGGGGTTTGGAATCGGGCTTTGCGCCGTCGCGGTTTTCGCGAGTTTCGCGGCCAGAATCACGCGCGTCATCCTTGGGGCGCGGTTTGCGGTCAGCGCGGGCTTCGCCTTGGCCATCGCGGGGCTTGTTGCCTTTATAGCCGCCACGCTCGCCGTCGCGGCGCGGGCGCTGTTCGGCGGCGGGCGTTGCGGCGTCAACGGTTGCGGCTTGGCCGTCGACCACGGGGGCGGGGTCTGAGGTTGCAACACGGTCTGGGCTTGTCACACGGTCTGGGCTTGCCACACGGTCTGGGCGGGGGCCACGATCTGGGCGGGGGGCACGGTCGCCGCTGCGCTCGGGACGGGGTTCGCCGCTGCGCTCGGGGCGGGGTTCGGCGCTGCGCTCGGGGCGCGGGGCACGCTCGGGGCGGGCCGGGCGTTCGGGGCGCGGGCGTGGTTTGGGGGCCCAAGTGAAGGTGAAATAGGTCTCCATCTCGGGGGCCACTTCGGCCTCGGGCTCGACCAGCGGTTCTTCGACCACGGGGTTGATCAGCGACACTTCTTCGGGCACCGGATTCATCGACACCGGTTCTTCGACCTTCACCACAACCACAGGGGCGGCTTTGGCCTTCACCCTTTCGCCCTTTTCGCCCTTATAGCCCAAACCGGCCATCAGATCGACGAATTGGTCCAGCGTCATGCCGGTGATCGACAGCATTTCCGGCGTGGCTTCAAAGCCTGCGCGGCTGTCTTTGGTGCGCAAGATATCGGCCAGACGTTCCAGCATATCAATGCGAATCGCCCGCGTGCCCGAGGGGTGATAGCCCGACAACGTGTAATGCGTGCGCGGCACCATGTCCAAATTGGGGATCGTCACCAGACCGGGCGGGGGGCTTTCGGGGAACTCTTGCAGGCCCGACCACAAGCTCCACAGCACAAGGCGCAGACGGGTGGCGGCGGGTTTTAACAGCAAGGGCAAGAAGATGGTGAACTGACCAAAGCGCACACCGTGCTTGCGCAAGGCAGCACGGGAGTCTTGGTCCAAGGCCTTGACGTCATCGGCCACATCGTCGCGCGGGATCACCCCCATCGCTTCGACAAGGCGGAAGGCAAAGCCGCGGGCAAGGCCCGTCAGCCCCTCATCGCGCGACATAGCGGCGAGGGGTTCAAACAGCGCCGCCACTTTGCGGTCAATGAAATGCTGCGCACGGCGGCGCACCTTGTCGGCCACATCGGGGCCGGCCTCTTCATCGACAAAGACTTCAACCTGCGGGCGCAGGGCCTCGGCCCCTTTGACCAGCTTGCCCACGGCAGAACTGCCCCACATCAGGCCACCTTGGGTGGAATAATCCATCTCGGTGTCTGGCGCGTTATAAAAGCGGTCCGCGCGCAGGTGAAACTCGGGCTTAAGCGCCCCAAGTGCCGCCTGACGCAGGGTCTGCGCCTCTTCCGGCGACTTGGTCGCGTCCTGCCGGAACCGGAACCCGTCCAGCTTGCCCACAAATTCGCCACTTACCGTGACTTCGCCTTTGTCATTCACCTCGGCCACGAGGGTCTCCTTCTGCTTCAACCGCCGCAGCAACACGCTGGTGCGCCGATCAACAAATCTTTGCGTCAGCGCCAAGTGCAGGCCATCTGACAAACGATCTTCTACTGCACGCGTTTCGTCGCGCCAATGGCTTTCATCTTCAAGCCACCCTTTACGCTGGGCTACATAAGTCCAAGTGCGGATATAGGCCAGACGTTTTGAGATGGTGTCAATGTCACCGCCCGGTTTGTCGATGCGTTCGATGGCTTTTTTCAACCAATCCGAGGGGATTCGCGTTTGCGACAGGCCGCGACCGGTCATAAATTCGAAAAGGCGGGTCAAAAGCGTGAAGTGTTCGTTATCCGATGCGCCACGAAAATCGGGCACGCGGCAAACATCCCACAGCAGGCGCACCCGCTGCGGGCCTGTGAGTTTTTCGATCACCTCGGGCAGGCCTGACAGGTATTTCAGCGCCAAGACATCATCGGCATCGCGCGCGCGCGACAGCCACGGGTCAAAGGTCGGCTTTTCCAGCGAGCGGATCAACCGCTCGGCCGAGGCGAAATCCAGCTCGGCATTGCGCCACATCAGTTTGCGCACGGGTTCAAACTTGTGCGCTTCGATGGCTTCGATCTCTTCCTCATCGAACGGTCGCGCTTCGCCTGTCACGCCAAAGGTGCCGTTTTCGGTATGCCGCCCCGCACGCCCTGCGATCTGGCCGATCTCTTGCACCGTCAGCATCCGCATCCTGCGCCCGTCAAACTTGGCGGTCGAGGCGAAGGCGACATGTTTGATATCGAGATTCAACCCCATGCCGATGGCGTCGGTCGCAACCAGATAATCCACCTCGCCGTTTTGATACATGGCGACCTGCGCATTGCGCGTGCGCGGGCTGAGTGCCCCCATCACCACCGCACAGCCGCCCTTGGTGCGGCGGATCAGTTCTGCGATGGCATAGACATTTTCAACTGAAAAGCCCACGATAGCCGAGCGTTCGGGCATGCGACTTATCTTTTTCGAACCTGCAAAGGTCAGGGTCGACATCCGCTCTTTGCGCATAAACTGCACAGCCGGGATCAATCCCGCGATGGCCGGGCGCATGGTGTCTGACCCTAAGAACAGCGTTTCCAGCAGGCCGCGCGCGTGCAGCAATCGGTTGGTAAAGACATGACCGCGTTCAGGGTCAGCACAAAGCTGGATTTCATCGACCACGACGATATCCGCACCGATCTCTAGCGGCATCGCCTCGGTCGTGGCCACCCAGTACAGCGGGCGGTCGGGGACAATGCGCTCTTCGCCCGTGACGAGCGCCACCACCGAGGGGCCGCGCAGTTTGACGATGCGCTCATAAACCTCACGCGCCAAAAGCCGCAGCGGCAGGCCGATCACGCCGGTGCGGTGCGACAGCATCTTTTCGATGGCGAAATGGGTTTTGCCGGTGTTGGTCGGCCCAAGGACCGCCGTCACCCGTGAAGGTTCGTGCACTTATAGCTCCTGCCCGCTCTGTTGCGCGTCTAGGCGTTTGACGGCGTCTTGCACGTCTTTGAGATGCGGGTTGAGTTTGAGAGCTTCGCGGTACACCTCCAGCGCTTTGTCGGGTTCGTTCAGCGCTTCGAAGATCATGCCAAGTCCCGACAAAGCGCCAAAATGACGCGGGTTCAGCGCCAGGGTCTTGGCCACATCGCCCAAGGACAGGCCCAACTGGCCCATCTGAAAATAGGCCGTCGCGCGGGCGTTGTAGCCTTCGGCAAAATCGGGCGCGTGGTCAATCAGGGCAGAGAAGTGGTCAATGGCGGCGCGCAAATCCCCTGCGGCCAAGGCGGCCTGACCGCGTTTGAGCAGCAAATCCATCGCAGCCGAGCCGGACTTAGACCATTCCAGCCATATGTCTTGGGTGATCGTGGCCGCATCCGCGTCATTGGCGCTTTGCAACTGGTCAAATAGCCGATCCAGCCGCGCCGAATCTGCCCAAACCGGCAGCAGTCCCGCCCCAAACAGCAGAACGGCCACAACGATACCATTGGCAAGCGGGCGCAGGGCTTTCATACAGGACAAACTAGCGTATAGCGCGGCAAACACCAGTGCCCGC
This sequence comes from Pseudomonadota bacterium, assembly GCA_037134595.1. Lineage (GTDB taxonomy): Bacteria > Pseudomonadota > Alphaproteobacteria > Rhodobacterales > Rhodobacteraceae > Stagnihabitans. The sequence goes on along the minus strand of JBAXLX010000004.1, from coordinate 14,413 downwards.
CTTGCAAGATTGGAGCCTTTGATGAGCAAAGTGATCGACGCCGCGATACAGGCCCTGTCGGCCAAACTTGGTGCAGGCTTTGACGGCGTGGCCAAATTTGTCTTTCTGGGCGAGGGGGCGATCATGGTCGATGCATCGGGCCTGCGCGCCGCCGATGACCCCGCGGACGTCACCCTGACGGCCACCACAGAAGTGTTCGAAGCGCTGCTTGCGGGCGAACTTTCTGCCGCTTCGGCCTTTATGTCGGGCAAATTGGCCTTAGACGGGCCGATCGGTTTGGCCATGAAACTGGGCCAAGCCTTGCGATGACCCAAGCGCCCTTCGACAATGATCTGGCCCAAGGCCCACCGGATGGCCGCGCCTTTTGGCTGAAAACCGCTGACGGCACCCGCATCCGTGCAGGCTTTTGGCCCGCCGCCGCGCCTCAGGGCACCATCTTCCTTTTGCCCGGCCGCACGGAGTATATCGAAAAATACGGCCGCACCGCCGCTGATTTCGCCAAAGCGGGCTTTGGCACCCTGTCGCTGGATTGGCGCGGTCAGGGCCGCTCGGACCGCGCGCTGAACGACCCTTTGGTCGGCCATGTCACCGACTTTGCCGACTATCAAGACGACCTCGACACGCTACTGGCCTTCGCCCAGGCCCAAGCCCTGCCGCAGCCCTATTTTCTTTTGGCCCATTCGATGGGCGGTGCCATCGGCCTGCGCGCCTTAATCCGCGGCCTGCCCTTTGACGCGGCCGCCTTTTGCGCCCCGATGTGGGGCATCCTTTTGTCGGCTTGGACAAGGCCCTTGGCCAATATCCTGTCGGCGGCCTCGCGCTATCTGGCCTTTGACCACCTTTATGCCCCCGGCACCGGCGCAAAACCCTATGTCCTCGCCGTGCCCTTCGCCCTCAACCGCATGACCCGCGACGCGGACCATTGGGAGTATATGCGCGCCCAAGCCGTGGCGCATCCCGACATGTCGCTCGGCGGCCCCAGTTTCGGCTGGCTGCGCGCCGCCTTGGCAGAATGCCACGCGCTGCAATCCATACCCGCGCCCGCCCTGCCCTGCCTGTGCGCCTTGGGCAGTCTGGAGCGCATCGTTGACACAGCCCCCATCCATGCCCGCATGCGCCTTTGGAAAACCGCCCGCCTGACAGTTTTTGCGGGGACCGAACACGAAATCCTGATGGAGCGCCCGATCCCCCGCGCCGCTTTTATCGCCGACTGCGTGAACCTGTTCCAATCCCAAACCCCTTCACCGAGGTAAAAATCTCCGGGGGGTCCGGGGGGCTGGCCCCCCAGCTTTGCGGCAACGCACGGCGCTATCATAAATCTTCTAAAGACCACCAGACATGTCAACAGGGCGAAAATTATCCAGGTCTTGTGGATATTCCGCATGAAATCGCCCCCGCCTTTGCGATAGTCTGCCGCCATGGCACGCGCCCCCGTCATCTTTCAAACCCCGCAGGGCCTCTACTGCCCCGCAGGGGATTTTCACATCGACCCGATGGGCCGTGTTCCCCGCGCCCTGATCACGCACGGCCATTCCGACCACGCCGCCCGCGGGATGGGGTCTTATCTGTGCACCACCCAAGCCTTGCCCGTGATTCGCCACCGTCTGGGCAAGATCACGGCTGAGGGGATGGCCTACGGCGAGCCGCGCCAGATCGGCGGCGTGCGTGTCAGCTTTCACCCCGCAGGCCATGTGCCTGGATCGGCCCAAATCCGGATCGAGCGGGATGGTGAGGTCTGGGTCGCCTCGGGCGATTACAAAACCGCCCCCGATGCGCTGTGCGAACCCTTTGAAGCGGTGCCCTGCCACACTTTCCTGACCGAAACCACCTTTGGCCTGCCGATCTTTCACTGGCAGCCCGAAGCGGTCGTGATGGGCCAGATTGCCCGCTGGTGGCAGGCCAATGCGGCGCGTGGGGTGGCTTCGGTGCTGCTGGCCTATTCCTTTGGCAAGGCGCAGCGGTTGATGGCGGGCTTGGCGGGCTTGGGGCCGATCTGCACCCATCCCGTGGTCGAAGCCGTGACCGAGGTTTTGCGCCGCCAAGGCTACAACTTGCCGCCCACCTTGGCGCTGACGGGCACTCCGCCGCCCGCAGGTGCTTTGGTCATTGCCACGCCCAATGCCATGGCGTCCGATTGGGCGCTGACCATGGGGCCGCATCAGATCGCCGCCGCCTCTGGCTGGATGGCGCTTGCGGCGCGGCGCAAGGGGGTGGGGGCGGCCTTTGTGCTGTCTGACCATGCCGATTGGGCGGGGTTGAATGCGGCGGTCTCTGCCACGGGGGCAGAGCAGGTCTATACGCTGCACGGCTCCACTGGTCCCTTCGCCGAGTGGCTGCGCACCCAAGGCCTAAGGGCTGAGGCCCTGTCATGATCCGCTTTGCCCAGCTTGTCGCCCAAGGCGCACCGCAGCCGCAGACCTTTGCAGCCTATCAGGCCCAAGTCGGCGCTGAAGACGGCGCAGCCGCCCTGCGCCTGCTCTGCGGCCAGCGCCCCAAACGCTTGGCCCCGCCCGCCACTTTGCTCGATTGGGTCGCCCAAGCCACCGACACCCCCGCCTTCCTGATCGCGGCCTGCCTGAAAACCTGCCCCGACAAGGCCGAACTCGCCGCCCTGCTTTTGCCCCCACCCCCCCAAGGCCCAACGCCAACCCTGACCGAGGCACTCGCCAGCCTCACCTCAGCCCCCGCCTATCTCGCCCTTGCCCGCCCCCTACCGCCCGAGGCCCGAACGATCCTGAACCGCCTTGCCACCGGCACCTTTCGCACCAAACTCGCCCAAGCCGCGACTGGCCCGCAAACCGCCGGACAGTGCCTCGCGATCCTCACCCTCATCGACCCCTCCGGCCCCGAGGCCACCTTTGCCCTGCCCCATGGCAACGCCTTGGTCCCGCTGACCCGCCTGCGCCTGACCCTCCCGCAAACCCCCGCCCTTCTGGCTTGGGTGCGCGCCCATGTCACCGACCGCTTCGGCCCCCTGCGCCAAGTGCCCCCGACTCAAGTGTTCGAACTGGCCTTTGACGGCATCACCCCCAATGCACGCCGCAAGTCGGGGATCGACCTTGTCGGCGGGCGCGTTATCGCTTGGGCGCAAGACACACAAGGCGCTGACGTGCCGCCGCTGTCAGCCCTGCTGGCCCAACACACCTAACCCAAACTTTCCCTTTCATACTTGCCCAAATATCCATCCGACCTTTCCGCCAAAACACGGTTTGCATTCACCCCCAGCCCCCCTACATAGGGGCAAAGCCAGCAAGAGGTCGCCATGTTGCCAAAATTCCGCCCCGTCCTAGACGCCAACGCCGCCGGTTCCGCAGGCAATTTCGCCAACCTGCCCGATTGGGACCTGACCGACCTGTACCCCAGCCCCGACAGCGCCGAATTTGAGCGTGACATGGCGTGGATGGAAGAAAACTGCACAGGCTTTGGGGCCACCTATCAGGGCAAGCTTGCCACCCTGTCTGCCGACCAGATGCTGATCTGCGTGCAAACCTACGAGCGGATCGAGACGATCGGCGGGCGGGTCATGTCTTACGCGGGTCTGCGCTATTACCAAAACACGCTTGATGCCGACCGCGCCAAGTTTATGGCCGATGCCGAAGGCCAGATCACCGATTTCACCGCCGCCTTGGTGTTTTTCACGCTGGAATTCAACCGGCTGGAAGAAGACCATCTGGCCACCCTTTTGGCCCAAAACGCCGCCCTGGCGCGCTATAAGCCCGTGTTTGACCGCATGCGCGCCATGCGGCCGCACCAGTTGTCAGACGAGATGGAGCAGTTCTTGCACGACACCTCGGTCGTGGGGGCATCGGCTTGGAACAAACTGTTTGACGAGACGATGGCGGGCTTGATGTTCAAAGTGGCCGGCGAGCCGGAAGAGCTGTCGCTGGAAGCCACGCTGAACTTTCTCACCGACGCCAACCGCACCAAGCGCGAGGCGGCTGCCCATGCCTTGGCCGAGGTCTTCGGGGCAAACGTCAAGCTTTTCGCCCGCATCACCAACACCTTGGCCAAGGAAAAAGAAATCCACGACCGCTGGCGCAAAATGCCTTCGGCCCAAGCGGGGCGACACCTGTCCAACCACGTCGAACCCGAAGTGGTCGAGGCGCTGCGCAATGCCGTGGTCGCGGCCTATCCCAAACTGTCGCACCGCTATTATGCGCTTAAAGCCAAATGGCTGGGGCTGGACAAGCTGCAAGTCTGGGACCGCAACGCGCCATTGGCCGAAGAAATCCCGCGGCTGGTCGGCTGGGACGAGGCGGTTCAAACGGTGTCGTCGGCCTACGGTGCCTTTGACCCGCGCATGGCCGATCTGGCCGCCCCCTTCTTTACCAAGGGCTGGATTGATGCCGGTGTGAAACCCGGCAAAGCGCCGGGCGCTTTCGCCCATCCGACCGTGACGACGGTGCACCCTTACGTCATGCTGAACTATCTTGGCAAACCGCGCGATGTGATGACGCTGGCGCATGAACTGGGCCACGGCGTGCATCAGGTCTTGGCGGCAGGGCAAGGCGAGCTGTTGTCATCGACCCCGCTGACGCTGGCCGAAACGGCCTCGGTCTTTGGCGAGATGCTGACCTTCCGCAGGCTGCTGGATCAGGCCAAAACCAAGGCCGAACGCAAGACCCTTCTGGCGGGCAAGGTGGAAGATATGATCAACACGGTCGTCCGCCAGATCGCCTTTTACGACTTTGAATGCAAACTCCACGCTGCGCGGCGCGACGGGGAATTGACACCCGAAGGCATCAACGCCCTGTGGATGAGCGTTCAGGCCGAATCCTTGGGGCCGGTGTTCGAGTTTATGGACGGCTACGAAACCTTCTGGTCGTATATTCCGCATTTCATCCACTCGCCGTTTTACGTCTATGCCTATGCCTTTGGCGACGGCCTCGTGAACGCGCTTTATGCGGTTTATGCCGATGGGATGGCGGGGTTCGAGGATAAGTATTTCGACATGCTCAAAGCCGGCGGGTCCAAGCACCACAAAGACCTGCTTGCGCCTTTTGGCCTTGATGCCAGCGACCCCAAGTTCTGGGATCGCGGGCTGTCGATGATTGCAGGCTTTATCGACGAGCTAGAGGCGATGGAGGGGTAATCCCCTTACACCTGCGTCACCTCTTTGAAATGGGGCAGCAGGTCGTGCGCAGGGACCTTCATCAGATCCTTGTGCACCTCTGCCGCCACATGGGCGTGCAGGTCTTTGGGCATGGCGTCGCGCAGCGCCCCCAGCATCTTGGGGCCAGCGGCGAGGATAATGCGGTCATGCGTGCTCTTGGCCCATTCCACCTGCAAAGCGGCCACGACGTGGCGGGCAAGGCGCAGGCGCTCTTGCTCGACCTTGTTGGCCGAACCGGTCACGTCGAAAGACGCCCCGTGCGGGCCGGTGTGGCTGCGGCTTTGCTCGCTGGGGTAGGTGTAATGGACATCGGCAAAGTCGTCGGCCTTGCGGACGGCTATTTCGGCAAGGTCGGGGGCATGGCTTTGCAAAAGCCGAAAGCCGTCTTCCGAAGCAATCAGGTACAAAATCCGCAGCGGTTTCATCGCACTCTCCATCATGGGGTGATGGGATATTTGCAGACTTGGCCACCTGACGCTTTGATCTAAAGCAACCGCGCCCTTAGCCCAAGGGCGCCCAAGGCCAAGGTTTGTCGTCTGTCGCGGCGGTCTGGAAACGGGCAGCATGGGCCAGCCACAGGCCCAAACGCTGGCCAAAGGCCGCAATCTCGGCATTGGGCTGGCGCTTGTTACTCGCCATGATGATCAGCTGCACAAGGGTCAGAAGGTTGAGCAGCGTCTGCGCCACGCTCATCATCGCGGCGATGATGACCAGCCACAGCAGGCGCAGCCAAAGGGAATCGGGGGTGTTGGGGTCAGACATGCTATCCTCCAAAAGGAACACTGTCTGAGACATAGGAAGCGCGGGCCGCGATTACATCCTCGCGGCCCGAAATGGGCATCAGATCGCGACAGCGGTTTCCGCTTCAAAGGCCCAGTCGATCATCGCCTGCGTGCCGCGCACAAATTCCAGCGGGCAGGCATAGGGCGCACCCGTGCGCACCGAGCGGCTGAAGGCTTCGACCTGCAGCTTGTACTGGTTCACACCAGGGAAGCGGTCAATCGACAGCTTGCCGCCGGGTTGGTGCAACTCCACTTGCGCTTGATCATGAACACCGGCGTTAAACGGCCCATTGGCCACGCGGATCATGCCCTTGTCGCCCTGAAACACCACTTCCTGACGGTTATACAACCGCATCGAGGTCATGGCCGAATAGGTGAACTTGCCCTTTGGCCCCGCCATGACGCTGGTCACCTGCGCCCAGACATCCACGTCATTCTCGCGCCGGATGCGGCTTTGCAGCTCGACCGGTTCGGCCCCCATCACAAAGCGCACCGAGCCATAGGTATAGACACCAATATCCCGAATGCCGCCGCCGCCCGCATCGGCACGGTTGCGGATATTGCCCAGATCCGAGCGATTGTCGTAGGAAAACGCCGCATCGACATGGGTGACAGTGCCGATGGCACCCTGTTCCACCAGCTCTTTGGCGCGCTGCCATTGGGGATGAAAGACGATCATATAAGCCTCTGCCGCCAGTTTCTTGGCAGCGTCGCGGGCGGCAATGATCTGGTCAATCTCGGCAGCTTTCATGGCGATGGGCTTTTCGGTCAGCACATGTTTGCCAGCGGCCAAGGCTTTGAGCGTCCACTCCACATGCAGATGGTTGGGCAGGGGGATATAGACGGCCTCAACCTCGGGGTCGGCCAAAAGGGCTTCGTAGCTGGAATGCACTTTCAGGCCGGGGCAAAAGGCGGCAAAGCCAGCGGCTTTTTCGCTCGACTGGGTGGCCAAGGCGTAAAGCTGCGCGCCAGAGGCCGCGTGGATGGCCGGGGCCATGTGATCAAGGGCAAATTTGGCGGCCCCAAGCACGCCCCATTTAACGGCTGTCATGATAGTCTCCTTTCAAAGGTTTGGGCGACCGTAGAAAGAACTTAGGCCTCCTTCAAGGCGCAACCCGTCAAAGCCCGCGCAAACCTTTGCGATTCTTGCGAAACTGCCATGCTGATTTGATCAAAATCAGACTATAGCCCAAAGCCACGGCCACCATCGTCTGCCACGGAAAGGTTAACAGTGCTGCCACCAGCGCCACAAATCCCACCACCACAAAGCGCACGCTGTCGGCATAGACCGTGACAGACTTGAACGAGGGCGTGGGAATGCGGCTGATCATCAACCCGCCGATCAGCACGATATAAAGGGCTAAAGCCCACGAAGGCACCTGCCACGCCTGAGGCGCTATGAACGAGACATACATCGGCAACATCGCCAGCATCGCGCCCGCTGGAGAGGGCACGCCGGTGAAATCCGCCGCCTGCTTTTCCCCCGCAGCTTCGGCCGCCTTGTCGCTTTGCACACGGTTGCCGATGTTGAACCGCGCCAAGCGTAGCAGGCAACAGGTGGCATAGACCAAGGTCGCAATCCACCCGCCACTTTGCACGCCGTGCAGGCCCCACAGGTAAATGATCAACCCCGGGGCCACGCCGAAATTGACGAAATCCACCAAGGAATCCAGCTCTGCCCCAATCTCGGATTCGCTGCGCAACAGACGGGCCACGCGGCCATCCAAGCCGTCCAACACCGCCGCGACCAAGATCATCGCCACCGCCGCGCCAAATTGGCCGAGTGTGGCAAACCGGATGCCCGTCAGCCCCGAACACATCGCCGCAATCGTCATCAGATTGGGCAAAAGCTGCACAAGGTTCAATTCAGACGGGCCGCGCGGTTCTGGCATCTTACACGCTGCGCGCCGGACGGGCGGCGGCGGTCGAGGACAGGTCGGCAATGATGCTTTCCCCCGCGATCATCGTCTGGCCCAGCGCCACCATCGGGGCCACGCCCGCAGGAAGGTAGACATCCAGCCGAGAGCCAAAGCGGATCAGCCCAAAGCGGTCACCTGCCCGCAGGCTGGCACCGGGTTTGGTGAAACACACGATCCTGCGCGCAATCAGGCCCGCAATCTGCACCACGGCCACGAGGGTGCCGTCGGCCATGCCGATCAGCAGCGCATTGCGTTCATTGTCTTCTGAGGCCTTATCAAGCGAAGCATTCACGAAAGTGCCCGGACGGTACGAGATCACCTCGATCTTGCCGCCCACGGGCATGCGGTTCACATGGCAGTTAAAGACCGACATAAAGACCGACACGCGGGTCAAGGGAAGTGGCCCCATGCCCAGTTCAGGCGGCGGTACGGCGGGTTCGATCAGCGAGATTATCCCGTCGGCGGGGCTTAAAACCAAACTGTCGCCCAAGGGCACCGATCTTTTGGGGTCGCGAAAGAAGTAATAGCACCAGATGGTCAGGCCAAGACCAACCCAGCCCAGCGGTGCCCATAGCCAGAACAGCCCTGCCGTGATCACGCCAAAGATGCCCACAAACCGGCGCCCTTCGGGGTGCATCGGTTTGAGGAACGTGTCGAGCATATTCATGGTCCGCTCCTTAAATAGCGTAAGAGGCGGTGATACGCGCGGGCGGTCAAGGTTGCAACCACGACCGCCCACCCATCAGGCGGGCACCACCATGCCCTTGGTCACCGCCAGCTCGCGCATGCGCGCTTGCAGCTTTTCAAAGGCGCGCACTTCGATCTGGCGGATACGTTCGCGGCTGACGTTATAGCTTTCGGACAGCTCTTCCAGCGTGATCGGCGTCTCGGCCAGACGGCGCTTTTGCAGCACGTCTTTTTCGCGGTCATTCAGCGCCGACATGGCCTGCATCAACAAAGCGTGGCGGGTGTCGAATTCGTCTTTTTCGGCGTAATCGCCGGCCTGATCGCTCTCTTCATCTTCCAGCCAATCTTGCCACTGGGTTGTGCCGTCGCCGTCTGACCCCACCATGGCATTCAAAGACGCATCCCCGCCCGACAAACGCCGGTTCATCGAGATCACTTCTTCTTCGCTGACCGCCAAGTCTTTGGCGATCAAAGCCAGATTTTCGGGCCGCAGATCGCCTTCCTCCAGCGCGCCGACCTTGGCTTTGGCTTTGCGCAGGTTGAAGAACAGCTTTTTCTGCGCCGACGTCGTGCCCAGTTTCACCAGTGACCACGACCGCAGGATATATTCCTGAATCGACGCGCGAATCCACCACATGGCATAGGTCGCAAGCTTAAAGCCCTTTTCAGGGTCAAACCGTTTGACAGCCTGCATCAGGCCGACATTGGCCTCAGAGATCACCTCGGCCTGAGGCAGACCGTACCCACGATAGCCCATGGCGATTTTGGCGGCCAGTCGCAGGTGCGATGTGACCATTTTATGCGCCGCTTGGGTATCTTGATGATCAACCCATCGCTTGGCCAGCATATATTCTTCTTGCGGTTCCAAGAGCGGGAACTTGCGGATTTCCTGCATATAGCGGTTCAGACCCTGTTCGGGGCTGGGTGCAGGCAGATTGGCATAGGTGCTCATGTAGACGCCCCCTTTTTGAACACTCCGGTGCGATTGCGCCCCCGGAACATGGATACAGCACGTAGGAAGCCTACCCCAAAGGGTCAAGCCCCGCCTTGATCTATGTCGTGCCGGACACGACCGACCTCATCACAAAGATGTTAACGTCCGATGAAGCGGTTTTCGTCGCAGTTTGGCGAAAAATCTTCGCACACGGCGGGTTAGGCCGCACCGCGCAGGGCTGCCAGCAAGGCCACAAGGTCGGCAGGCAGCGGCGAGGAAAAGGACAGATTTTCCCCCGTCACCGGATGCTCAAACCCCAAAGTCGCGGCGTGCAGGGCTTGGCGGGGGAAGGTGTTGGCAAGCTCTGCCGCCTCTGGCCCAAAGACCTTGGGCGCAAGCCGCCGCGTGCCGCCATAGGTGCCATCGCCAAGCAAGCCGTGGCCCGCATAGGTCATATGCACCCTGATCTGGTGCGTGCGGCCCGTTTCCAGCCAGCATTCCAGCAAAGACGCGCCGCCGGAGAAATCCTCCATCACGCGGGCACGGGTCACAGCATGGCGGCCCGCGCCGTCCCAGACCACGGCTTGGCGCTGGCGGTCGGTTTTGTGGCGGGCAAGTTCGGTGGCGATGCGCACAATGCCGCCAGCTTCCATCGTGATACCGCGCAAGCCGCGCAGGCGCGGGTCAGAGGCGGCAGGGGTGCCGTGCACCACGGCCAGATAGCGGCGCGCAACCGAGTGGTCTTCGAACTGGCGGGCCAGCCCGTGATGGGCGCGGTCGGATTTGGCTACGACCAACAATCCGGTCGTATCCTTATCAATGCGGTGCACGATGCCCGAGCGGCGTTCACCGCCGATGCCTGACAGCGTATCGCCGCAATGGTGCAGCAGCGCGTTGACCAAAGTGCCGCGCGGGCTGCCCGGCGCGGGGTGAACCACCATGCCGGCGGGCTTGTCGATCACGATCAGGTCGCCGTCCTCCCAGATGACGGTCAGGGGGATGTCTTCGGGCAAGGTTTCAACGGGTTCGGGCGGGTCAAGCTGAATGCGGTAAACTTCACCCTCGGCGACCTTGGCCTTGCCGTCGGTGACAGGCACCCCGTCGCGGCTGACAGCGCCTTCGTCGATCATCCGCGCCAGACGGCTGCGCGACAGGGCCGCGCCCTCTGGCACAAGCGTGGCAAGGGCCTTATCAAGGCGGGCGGGGGCGTCTTGGGGGATGGTGATCAAGATCGCCTCGTCATCTCCCAAGTCGTCTAAGAAAGGTGAGAAAACCATGGCCGAACCTCCAGAGGATGACACAGCCTTGCCGCCTGCGCTGCAATGGCTGAAATGGCTGGTGATGACCCTCACGCTCAGCCTGATTGGGGGGGTCATAACGGTGGTTTGGCTGCTTGTCACCCGCTTGCCGATGCCCGGCGCGCATCCGGTGGCACCGGCCAGCTTGGATATGCCTGCGGGGGCCACGGCGGCGGCGGTGACGCTGGGGACGGGATGGGTGGCGGTGGTGACGACTGACAAGCGGATTTTGATCTTCGGGGCAGATGGGAAGTTCTGGCAAGAGATTGCCATCAAGCCGCCGTCAAACTGACCCCCTTGCGCCGAATGCGACATGATCACGGCGCAAGCGAAACGGACGCGGGCTGCCGCTGACGCCAGCATGGGGCAAATTCTCAGCACAGGACGGGGTTGGTCATGATTGATTTTCTGGCACAGGATGCAACAGCACTGGCAGGCATGGTGGCCAAGGGCGAGGTGACGCCGACCGAGCTGTTAGACGCAGCCCTTGCCAAGGTGGCGGCGGTAAACCCCGCGCTCAATGCCGTGGTCTTGATGCAAGAAGACACTGCCCGCCGCTCGATCGCCCAAGGCCTGCCGCGCGGCCCGTTTCGCGGCCTGCCGTTCTTGCTGAAGGATCTGGGCTGCGAGGCGGTGGATTTCCCCTCGCACAACGGCTCTCGGCTGTTTGCCAACACGACTTACAAGCGCAACTCGTCGATCTTTGAACGCATCCGCGCCACGGGGGTGGTGACCTTTGGCCGCACCACCAGCCCGGAAAGCGGGATTGGCGCGGCCACGGAAAGTGCGGTTTATGGCGGCCCAACGCGCAACCCTTGGGGATTGGACCATACCTCTGGCGGGTCTTCGGGCGGGGCGGGGGCGGTGGTGGCGGCGGGGATTGTGCCCTTTGCCCATGGGTCGGACGGCGGCGGGTCGGTGCGCATTCCGGCCGCATCTTGCGGGCTGTTCGGTTTTAAACCCACCCGCGCACGGCTGCCCGATGGGCCTTATGCGGGCGAAGGCTGGGCGGGGATGGGGATTGACGGCTTCCTAACCCGTTCTGTGCGCGATACGGCCACGATGCTGGACGCCTGCGCTGGCTCTGATCTGGGTGCGCCCTATTGCGCGCCGCCGCTGCTCAAAAGCCACGCGGACGCCGTCAGCCGCCCGCCGCGCCGTCTGCGGATTGGGCTGTGCGATACGACATTTACCGGCACGGCGATCCACCCCGAGGTGGCACAGGCGGTGCGCGAGGCTGGGCGGTTGATGGAAAGCTTGGGCCACCACGTCACCCCTGCCCTGCCCAAGGCTGATGTGCCCATGATGATGCGCGCTTGGACCGATATTGTCGCAGTGGGCACGGCTTTGTCGGTGCGGCACGGGCTGAAGGGGCGCGCTATGACGGGCGATCTGGTGGAAGGTGTCAGTCGCGGGGCGACGATGCTGGCGGAAACCATGTCTCCGCTGCGCTATCTGGAAGCTGTGGGCGAAATTCACGCCTTTGGCCGCCAGATGGCTGCGGCTTTTGCAGAGTTTGACATTCTGCTTTCGGCCACCTTGTCAGAACCGCCTGCCAAAGTCGGGCGTTTTGCCCATGATACGGAAGATTACATGGCCTACCGCATCGGGCCTGACGGGGTTTTCGCCTATTCGCCCTTCTGTGCGATCTTCAACGCCTCAGGCCAACCGGCGGCGTCGGTGCCTTTGGGCATGTCGCAAGACGGGTTGCCCATCGGGGTGCATCTGGCAGCACCCTACGGCAACGATGAAGAATTAATCGCCCTATGTGCGGAATTAGAGGCCGCAGCGCCTTGGGCCCACCTGCGCCCTGCCCTTTGCGCATGAGGGTAAAAAACCATTTGCAAGCCCTGCGCCGCGCTGCGCAATATGATCAAAACAACGCAGGAGTGCGCGGTGACAGACAGCATCGCCGTTGAAGCCCGCCATGTCGTCAAGGCCTTTGGCCAAGGGGATACGGCGGTACGGGCCTTGGATGACGTTTCGGTCAATATCCGGACGGGAGAGTTCTTTACCCTGCTCGGCCCATCAGGCTGTGGGAAGACCACGCTGCTGCGGTTGATTGCGGGGTTTGAAATGCCCTCGGCAGGGGCGATCTTGCTGGAAGGGGCCGATATCACCACCTTGCCGCCCAACAAGCGGCCTGTGAACACGGTGTTTCAAAGCTACGCGCTGTTTCCGCATTTGACGGTGGCGGAAAACGTCGGCTTTGGCTTGCAAATGCTGGGCCGCCCCAAGGCCGAGGTCGCCGCCACCACGGCGCGGATGCTGGCCTTGGTCAAGCTGGAAGCGCTGGCAGGTCGCAAGACCAGCCAGCTTTCCGGCGGCCAGCAACAGCGCGTGGCTTTGGCCCGCGCACTGGCCCCTGCGCCCAAGGTTTTGCTGCTGGACGAGCCGCTGTCAGCACTGGACCTGAAGCTGCGCAAGGACATGCAGATTGAACTGAAACGGTTGCAGCTGGAAACCGGCATTACGTTTATCTTTGTCACCCACGATCAGGAAGAAGCGCTGACCATGTCTGACCGCATCGGGGTGATGAGCGCGGGCAAGTTGCAGCAAGTGGGCACGCCCAAAGACATCTACAACCATCCGGTCAACCGCTTTGTGGCCTCTTTCATCGGCGAGTCGAACTTTTTGCCCGCCACGCGCGAAGGGGATCGCTACCGGCTGGATTGCGGCGCGCTCATCGCAGCCCCTGCCGCCAAAGCCGCCCGCGTGACCCTGACGGTGCGCCCCGAACAGGTGCGCCTTGCGGCAGTGGGCGAAGCCGATGCCATCCCCGCCACGATCACCAACCTTGTCTATTTCGGCACCGACACCCATTGCCATCTGGCCCTGTCAGACGGCACCGAAGTGGTGGCACGCCTGCAAAGCCCCGCCACGGGCGATGCGGGCTTGGGCCTTGGCCAATCGGTCGGTCTGCGCTTTGTGCCCGAAGCCATCCAAGTGCTGGAGGATTGATGAGCCCCGCAGAACAGGCCGAAGTCACAAGATCTGCCCGCAACGGCTGGCTGCTGTCGGCCCCCGCGCTGGTGGTGCTGACGCTGGCGGCGATTGGGCCTTTGGCCATTGTGGTGGCCTATTCCTTCATGCCGCCGGGGGAATTTGGCAATGTCGCTTGGGGCTTTTCGCTAGAGGCTTGGCAAGGCATTCTGTTCACCAAAGACATCTTTGACGGCACGCTGGCTTGGGCGGATGCCAATCTGACGATCTTTTGGCGGTCGGTGAAACTGTCGGTGCTGACCACGGTGTTTGCCTTTGTCGTGGGCTTTCCCACGGCGTGGTTTATCGCCACACGGCCCCCCAAAGCGCGGGCGATGTGGTTGTTTTTGATCACGATTCCGTTCTGGACCAACCTGTTGATCCGCACCTTTGCCATCACAGAGATCATCCGCAAAGAAGGCTTGCTAAACACGGTTTTGCTGAAATTGCATATCATCAGCCAGCCGCTAGAGATGATCTATACCGACACGGCGGTCTTTATCGGCATGACCTATGTCTACCTGCCCTTGATGGTGCTGCCGCTGTTTGCATCCCTTGACCGCTTCGACATGCGCTTGCTGGAGGCGGCTTATGATCTCTACGCCAACCCGTGGCAGGTCTTGCGGCGGGTCATTATGCCCATCGTCAAACCGGGGATTATTGCGGGGTCTATTCTGGTCTTTGTGCCTTCGCTGGGG
>JBAXLX010000003.1:0-34060 GCA_037134595.1 Pseudomonadota bacterium | reverse complement strand
TGGCTAGGTAGCTCAGTTGGTTAGAGCATGCGACTCATAATCGCAGGGTCGGGGGTTCGAGTCCCCCCCTCGCCACCAGTTTCGCCTTCGTAGCGCTTTGAATTTGCAGGTTAATCTGGCATTCGCGCCTTGTTTTCCCGCCGATTTGGCAAGATTAGCCTCATTCACCCTCAGGCCCGCATCAGCAGGCGCAGTCACAATGACGATGAGGAAAACGATGGAAACACTTCCCTAACCGGCTACCAGCGCGAATTACCCCCCCCGACCACGATTGCACAAGCCTTTGCAGAGTGGTCGGCCCTAGAACAAGCCATGGCTGGAATGGATGATGCCGCCGCCAAACCTTGCTTGACCGCTCTTGGCACATCGAGTGCCACGCCCTGATCCTGCCAGCCCTGACGGCGCAAGACGAATGGTCGCTGATCTGCATGACGACTGGCAGCCGGAACCAAGTCCCCCGCACAACGCAAGACAGGCTTGTGGCGCGGGCCTATGGGGAGGTGGGGGAAGGCTGACAGGGCCGCTTCCTCGCGCTTCCCTGTGGCATGGCAGAGCGCCATCTGTTTAAAAAGTGAACAGTTGTGCATGTGAAATTCGATTATGGCACCATAGGAGCTTCACCATTTTAGAATATTAATTCAAAGTGCGGGAAGCGCACATGAGTATTTCGCTTAATTCTATATTTTAATTTAATTTATTTCTTGTGATTTAAGATCTTTTCAAATACATTGACTACGAAAATTATTAATGTAGCCGGAATAATAAACCACATCAGACAGATCAACGGCGTCCATGCGGTAATTGTCTTGCTAGTTCTGTTGTGGTGCCATTCCATTTCGATGCCAAAATCCCGCCTTATGCAGCGATAGGCTGAATTCATTGAAAAAAAATCACGAAAAAAAGATAATATAATGACCAGTCCTAAAAATAACTTACTAATAACTTCAAAATTTTCACCCATTTATTTTCATTTCCTAAGTTCAGGTATTTTTAACTACTCTTGAGAGAGGTTACCTATTCGACTATTAGTAAATCTGAGTCAGACACGAACAGCCAAGACATCATGCACCGATGATGACCAGTGTAGGCAATAACGATTGAGATAAGGCAAATGGCCGAATCTCATGTAGAAATGCTTCAGCTAATTTTTCGTTTCTGTCATGCATGGGTTGGATCTTCACAATTTCGCGTCGGTGAGGTTCAAAGCTCAATTTTTATAATCAAGGTGTCAAACCAAAGATTATACTTTAACATACGGGTTGCGATCAAGCGCACATTCACACTTTGTCTGAGAAACCTTGTCCGCCATCAGCGCCCATGGTGCAGTTTATCATGATTGGGTCGTGGAGTGCTCTTTCACGCGCCGGATGCCAAACCAAATCCTTAGATCAGGCGAGTGCTTTGGACAGCAGCTTGCCAAGATATGACGGTCCACCGTCATCCATGAACAAAACATTCCGATCCTCTAGGTCAGATTTCGAGGTCGTGTCCGTGACATTGAGCAAGTCTTTGAAAGCCGTGACCGAAAGTATAAAGGAGTTGAGGCTTATCGTGCCATCGACCAACTGTTTCTCTATCTGCTTGATTTCGTTATATAAGCCAAACTTCGGGTCCGAGAGGTTCAGATTTCTGATGCCCTTCGGATCGATGAACGACAGCCACTGCTTGCCGGTTTTGTCGTCCACCAGCCACAGAAGGAAGTCAGGATAGAAGTTGCCCGCCAGAGCGAAACCAAGCCCCTTGGCCCGATTGTCAGCATTGCGAAGGAGGTAAAGGCTGTAACCCCTTAGCCTCTCTTTGCCTGCCTGGGAGTCGTAGAACGCCATGACATCCTTGATAAACTGCACCTCACTCGGCTCTGCAATCGCGAGCGGTCGCATCTTGAGTGGAACGACCCCATCTTTGATAGGTGAGAGAAGGGGGTAATACAGGTGCTGGCCGAAGCTGATCGCTACCATGTGAGGTGCGTTCCACTTACTGGCTTCGCCCAGCTTTCCGGACGCAACGAGCGCGGAGAGGGCCTCAAGTTTCACCTTGTACTCCAAGCCGACATCCGTGTTTTCAATCTCGAACTGGTACAGCTTGATGATTGAACCGGAGTCCTCTGTCACCGGGGCGACGGCGTAGTGTTTGCCCTCGTAGGCCGCCTTCAGTCCCTGATAGAAGCGGTCAGTGTAGTCGGTGAGCAGCTGAAGCATGATGTCTTGCTGACGCACGACAGCTGCAAAACCCGTCAGCTCCAGTTCCGCCTGGGGGATCAAAAGGGTGTACCAGCTGTTATCACCAAGGCAGAATCTGGCAAGGCGCTCGCGGTCAACTTTGAGATTGCTCCAGCTTTTCAGAAGCTTGTATTCTTGAACAGCGGTGAATACGACATCCCAGTCAAAGCAAGCGATTGCCGCCTTGCTCAGTTTGCCGCCACTGCGCTTGTCAGGTGCAATGGCCGCTGCTTTTGCGCCGGGCATGATCGCTTCGACCCGCGGATAAAGGTCGAGCTTGACGTGCGGTGACTTGATTTTGCCGATAAAGTCTGCCGGAGCATCATAGAGCATCGGAAAGTGGACGCGCTTGAACCCCTTGATCTGATTGTCCTTGTAACCGTCCTTCAGCTTGAGCGTTTTGAGCCGCGTTCTCGACGGTAGGTTTGTGCTGGTCTTGAAATCGAGCTGAATGATCTCGTCACTCGACGTGATGCCCTCTTCCTTCAGATAGTCCTTGAACGTGGCCATATAATTCGCCCGAACGCCGAAGATGTTCAACGTTTCAAGACGTTCCATGTGTGTGGCCTTGGGACGCTCGGCCGGAAGCGCGCGCTTTAGCGACATGCCGCGCCCCTTGAGGCGGACGCCTCGGCCGAAAAGCTGGATGATCTGAGAGCCTTCGCCTTTCCCCATGTTCAGCAAGCCCATGGTCGACACCCGCCAGCTTGACCAGCCTTCGGTGAATTTTCGCGACCCGATCAGGACGTTCAGTTTGCTGCCTTTTTGGTTGATCGTTGCGAACAGGCCGGTCCCGAAATCGTCCGTTTGGGTGTCGAAGTCGCCCACGTCTTCCGCGTCTTTGAAGAATCCGGAATCGTCGCCGATGTTGATCAGGCCAAAGGGATCGAACGATCCCACCCGCAGGGCCAGTTCGCCCTTGCTGTTGCGCAGGTTCACCAGTTTCAGCCGCAGCCGGGCATCGGCGTTGAACAGCCGCTTCAATATGTCATCGTAAATCGCCGCCGCATCACGATGCATCAAAGGCGCAAACTTTTGGTGGAAAATGTGAGTCCCCTTCGGGTCCAGCAAGAGCGCGGTGTCGGCGACAAGGTCGCCGATCCAAGCAGTTGCTTCACTTGGATGGTTCAAGAACCAGGCAAGGAACTTGATGACCTCAAGGATGTCGCCGTCCTCTCCGGCCACTGTGTTGCCCACGAAGACCCAAAGGGGCTTTTCGATGTTGAAATCCCTGATCTTGTCGCGGTGCGTGTCCCATAGCCAGAGCTGCTGGTAAAAGCTGAGCAGGCAAGCCGTGAAATACAATCTGCCGTGCTTGTCATAGCCCTTGTCGTCCAGGTTCAGGATCACGGATTCCTTCCCGTATCCATCGGCATAGAAGTACTTGTAGCTGTAATCGATCAGCACCGCCTTGGCATAGGCCTCGCGGATGCCGTCGATGCGGGCGCGGGCGCGGTCTTCGGCCGTCAGCTGAAGCTGAGCGCGTTGCGTGGCGTCCAGGTCATTCAGCGGTTTGTCGAACATGCGCTTGGCCTTCGCCTTCACGATGCCCTCTTCGGCCTTGGCGACGGTTGACCCCTTGGCGACCGACTGACTGAAGGTGGCGCTGTATTCGAAGGCAAAACCGCCCTTCACCAAAGCCGCGCGCCGTGCCATCCACACACCGCCTGCGCTGCCGGTGCCGCGGTGGCCCTCGTCGACCAGCACCAGATTGTTGCCCTCGAACGCGCCAATGGCGACGGTCTTGTCGCCCATTTCGTCAGCCAGCTTTGTGACCTCGATCACGTCTACCCAGCCCTTGAACAGCGACCCCGCCTGGGTCTTGTCGAAGACATGGGCTTTGAGGCTGGAGTCGCGGAATTCCTCCAGATGCTGGCGCGACAGGCCCTCGTTCGGGGTTATCAAGATGATCCGGTCAGGAAATACGGTGCCGTTGCCCGCTTGGAAATAATGCAGGTATTGCAAAATGTTCACATGCAGCAGCAGGGTCTTGCCGCTGCCGGTTGCGTTCCAGAAGGCCAGCTTGTTCAGGTCGTCGGCGGCGTAGTCCTTGAACGCTTCGGCCTCCTTGTCTTTGCGATACTCGGCCATCTGGGCGTTCAGCCCATCCAGCAGGTCTTGGCGGCGGTTAAAATACCAGTCGAGGTAGATCTCGGTGAGCAAGAGCGACAGGTACTGGAAATACTTCATCGTCAGCAATTCGCCCGTGGCGGCGATGCGGCGATGGGTGATCTTTTGCCAGTGCGCCACGATGTTCAGGTCGTAACGGCGCAGCTCGGCCGCGGTGACGCGGTCCATGTGGAACAGGTTGCGCGTCAGCTCGTGAATGAACTTCGTTTGGCCGTCGTCGTCGATGCCTTCGTGCCGGTCATCGCCCAGCCGCGCCTTGAGCGTCATAAAGCCGTCGCCGTGAAAATGGCTGAGCATCCAGCGGTTTAGCACCAGCTCTTGGTGGAACGTGCGCTTTTTCATGGGGGTTTGACCTTTTGCCATCGGGGCCATCAGACGTCATCTGCGTTGAACATCGCGGCCAGAAAGGCCGGTTCGATCTGGCGCAGCATCAGCTTCTTGAGGATGCTGCCGTCCTCCTCGGTCGTTTCCACCACCGAAGGGATGTTGTGATCGCCGTTGATATAGACCACGTCAAATTCGTCGTCGGCCGGGTTGATCGCCAGCTTGTCGCACAGGCGCGTCAGGTCTTCGTAGCCAATTATGTCGCAATCACGCCACAGGATCAGGGTCTTTTCGCCTGTGGGCAGCCAGCCCTCGACCGTGACGAAGCCCTGCTTGAGCTGGATGTCGATGGTGCGTACGGTCAGACCGATCAGGTAATTGAAGGTTTCAACCAGATCGACCTTGCGCTCTTGCCATGCCCCGGCGCTGTCGACGGACACCTTGAGCGTGTAGTCAAAGGGCTTGCGAAAATCCGAGACCGACAGCAGCGATCCCTTCGCCTCGACATCCAGCATATAGCGCATCAGGTAATCGTCGCGGGCATCGGCGCTGAACCCGTCGAACAGGCTGGCCTGCGCGTCTGACCGTTTCAGATCAAGGTTGTTGAGCGTGTCCTCGTAGCCTTCGATCTTGAGCACTTTGAAGGCATGGCTGATGCCGGTTTCGGGGGTGGTGGGTTTGCCGTCTTTCCAGTCGGCGGAATAGACGATCTTCTGAATTCTTGGATTAATCGTTGTGTTGAAGTGATCGCCTACTTCCACAATCAGGTAGCGCCGAGGCTTTAGGTCATCGCGGTTGAGGTTAAGGACAGCGTGAGCGGTTGTTCCCGATCCCGCGAAGAAGTCCAACACTACGCCGCCCGTCTTGGTTGCTGCCCCGATGGTGTCTTCATACAAGGACACTGGGTGACAGTATGGAAAGTCCAGACCGAGCGGGTCAGTGTCGCTTTTCCCTTTCTTCGCGTTCTGGATCATGGATGAGACTTGGCGGGACGTCTCCTCAGTGAGGAAAGACTTTTGCCGCGGCTGTGTCGTCTCGTCGGCACCGAAGAGAATGTCCCGTCTTGCTTGCATAGCGGCTAGGGTTTCTGGAGTTCGCGAGAAGCCATTCGGCGGCATCGCGCACGCCTTGCCAGTTACAGGATGAATGAGAGGCATGTGAAACTTAGCGTCTTCCCGTTTCTCTGGAGCGCGAAGACTGACGCTCTGATAAATGCGCCCTGCGTCATCCATGTAGCGATAGGCTTTCTCGCCGCCGCTAAGGGCTTCATTCGAGTTTACCCACGCCGAAAACTGCCTTCGGACCGCTTCGGTAACCGATCCAACCTCCTGAATTAGTTCGTTTGCTTTTGCCATCATTTCCAAGACCGTTTGATTGCGGTTCTGGAAGGGTAATGCGGCTTTGCTCATCCAGATGATGTATTCGTGTTGGTTTGCGAGACCTTGGCCACCATTCATCGGATTTCTCTTGTCCCAAACAATAGTACCACCCGCAGAAAAGTTCATCTCATCGAATAGCTTTCTTAGGCTTTCGTATTCGTTCTCATCAATGTGACACTGGACATGGCCTTCGTCTGAAAGCAGGGAAAAACAAGCGTCTAAGCGACTTTCCATCATCGAAAGCCAGCTCGAATGCTGGTAGCTGTTCTTGTAGAGAAAACCGCTTGTTTGACTGTTGTAGGGCGGATCAACGTGGATACAGTCTACCCGCCGGCGATACCGCTCCCCCAACAACGTCAGCGCCTGAAAATTGTCGCCATGTACCAGCAGCCCGTCAAGGCTGGCATCCAGATCGGGGATCGCCTTTAGCAGGTCGGCCCGAAACCCCGCCTCAAACAGCGCGGTGTCCACCATCAAGAAGGGCGCGGCCGTTAGATCCTCCACCGTCCCTGCCGCAGCCGATGCCCGCATCCCCAGATCATGCCACTGCGCCCATTGCGCGGGGTTTGCCGCGATGGCGGGGTAAAGCGCCTGCTGCACGCGGTCCAGCGTCACGCAGTACTGCGCCGCCACCACGAATTTCTTCTTCAGCCACAGTTTCTTTTGAAAGTTTTCGATGCTGGCCAGAAAGGTGATCAGATCTAGCGCGATGGCGCGCAGGCACTGGATCATCCGCAGGTTTTTCTCGATGTCGGCAAAGGCCTTGGCCCCTTGCACATCGTCAAGGTTCATCACCTCGTTCTTGATATAAAAATCCAGTTCCCGCCGCAGAAAGCCGCCCAGATCCTTGTGGATGAAGTAATCGGCGGTGTTTTTCTGGGTAAAGGTTGTCAGATGCTTTTCCAAAAGCGTGCGCTTGGGGTTCTTTTCGGTCGGCTGACGGGTGGTCAGCGCCAGCCAGCGCGCCTTGACCGCCTTATGGTTTAGGATGGCCGTCACCGCTTGATCGACCAGCGCCTCTTGCTTGGTGCCCTTGGGCTGGGGGGCATAGTCGAACCGGATCACCAGCGCGCCGTCTTCCTCGGCCACCGGCTGGATCGTTTCTTGCAAGGTCTCGCCGTCGTTATCCGTGCGGGTGACGGTGCGGGCGGTGGCCAGCACGAAGCAACGGGTCTTGTCATTGTCTTTGCGGTTGTCCTTGGCCGTGTCGGCCGCGACAAGGCGGAAATGAACGGCGCGGCCGTCATCGAGCTTGAAGCTGAAGTTGGAAAAGGACTCGCCCGATTTGGTATAGTACTGGTCGCGGTTCGCCCAGTGCAGCACGACCTCTTCGCCGGAATAGGGAATGGCATAGGTGTCGCCCTTGTAGCGGCGCTGGCTGATGAAATCGCCCTTGTCGTAGTAGCGCGAGAAGAAGGTCAGCAGGTGCGAGAAGACCTGGGTCTCATGCTCGGACGCGCCTGCGCTGGCGGCGGCAAGTTCTTTCTGAAGGCTTAGAACCTTCGGAGCCTCGTCAGGATTGTACCCGGCGGCTTCGGCAGCTTCGCGCGCCTTAGCGATAGCAGTTTTCAGCGTTTCGGTACTGGCCGCAGCCCCGGCAACCAGCGCCTCGGCCACCCGTGCCTTCAGGCGATTGGACAGGTAATACTCAATCTCGGCCGCGCGGGCGTTCAGAATGCGGTAGACGCCGAAATCAAGATCGGGCCGGTCGATCTGGAAAATTTCGCGCAGCTTGGCAACGAGGGGCTCGAAAGCGCTCATGATCAAAAACTCGATGAAAATACTCTTAAGAGTGAATTTCTTACACTTAAGGATAAAACAATCAAGCGGAATGACGGGGCTTAGACGACCGTCCAGCGGATCGTGAACACAGACTCGACAGTATGCCCACGGCTCAGGCGCTTTTGCAGGGTGGCGATCAGCGCGTCGCGCTTGTTGGCCACTTCGTCCTCTTGGGTGAAGATGTCCTGCCGCTGCTTGCGTTGACGACGTTCCAGGCCCAGCAGTTTGGCCTGGATGGCGGCTTCTTCCTCGAGCGTTGTGGCCGATCGAGCGTCGCGCCGCACGCCCTTGATCTGTTCTTTGGTGTCCTTAAGGGCCCTCTCTGCCGCATAAATCTTGTCCTCCGCCCAGCGCTCCAGCCGTTCACGGACCAAGGCAAAGTGCTTGTTATTGGCATCCAGCGACCGGTTCAGCGTGGCTTTGGCGTGTTGTTCGGCCTCTGCCTGAAGACGGTCGGTGGTGGCGGTGGTCAAAGATTCAACGGGATGCACGCTAGCGCCCACGGAAAACAGCTTGGCGCAGGCCTCTTGGTCGATGGAGCGACCATTGTCATCGACGCCCGAGAACAGCAGGTATTCCTCAGTCTCGAAGGTCGTGACGGTCAGCTTTCGCAGCGTCAGCCAGCCGCGCCGTCCTTTAAGTGTTTCGACAATCGCCACATGTGTCGGGTGGCTTGTCACATCGAAGCGCAACTCTGCGACAGGCGTATCCGTAGCTTTGGCCGTCGTGATGACATGCTCACCAAGGGGATGTGAGAGACGGTACAGGAAATAGCCGTGTTCGGTCTTGGTGTGATCCGCCCCCGAATCTCGCGAAATCAGATGATAGCGCCCGGGCCGCAGATCGGGTGCGGGGGGTGCGACAAGGTTGAAGGCAAAATTGACCTCATCAAACTCAGCACCGTCAGACAGGATTGCGACCGTCAAATCCCAGAACTTGCGGCCGACACGGTCTAGCTGTTCACGCGCATCGGCCAGCCGCAGCTTCAATCGGGAGTGCACATCGTCGTCGAAGTTTTCGAGAAGCGCCCGCCGTGTATCTGCCATCCTGCTGCGGATCTGTTCCTCCAATTGGGCCTGTAGCGCGTCAAAAGCAGCAGCGATGGCCTCAGGCGTGCGACAGTCCTGATAGATTGCCAAGATACGCTTTTCAAAATCGACGCCCGACTCGATTGTCCCAAGGACGTCATCAGACGCTCCAAAAACGCCGTCAAACAGATTGAATTTCTCTGTCAAAAGGGCGTGGACGCGCTTATCGGCGTCGTTCCTTTCGTTCAGGAAATTCACAACGATGACGTCGTGGGTTTGGCCGTAGCGATGGCAGCGGCCGATCCGCTGTTCGATCCGCTGCGGGTTCCAAGGAAGGTCATAGTTGATCACCTGAGAACAAAACTGAAGGTTTACCCCTTCGGCTGCTGCCTCTGTTGCGATCATGATCGGCGCGCGGTCGCGGAACTCGTCAATCAGCGCGGCGCGGACGTCGATCGCCCGCGATCCCGTGATCTGTTCTTTATTCGCGGGGTCAGCAACCCAGCGCTCATAGATGTCCTGCGTCTTGCGGTCAGAGTTCGTACCGCTGAATGTCACCACTTGCCCTGCGTACCCATTCTTTTCCAAGAAGTCGCGCAAGTAGTCCTGCGTGCGCCGCGACTCGGTAAAGATCAAAGCCTTGCGGTGTGCACCCATCCGGTACTGTTCTGAAAAGCCAATCTCAAGCGCCTTTAGCAGGGCCTTCGATTTGGTATCGGTGTGGATGGAGTGCGCCAGCTGGATCAAAATCGAGAGGTCGTCAATCTCACGCCGAACCTTGACGGAATCAAATTGGTCTGGGCTGACGTCAAGCGTTTCAGCTTGGTCATCCCATTCGTCAAATATCTCGTCCTCAAGCTCGTTTTCGAAGGAAATGACTTCCGCTAAGTCCCCCTTGACAGGTTCGCCTTTTAGAAGGGCCTCTAGACGAGCGCGCAAGGTTTCGAGCGTTCCTGCAATGGCCTGAGTAGATGAAGCCAGCAACTTGCGAAGGATCAGGATAGTCAGATGCCGTTGTTGGGAAGGAATGGCATAGGTGTCCTTTCGTTGCAAGAAACGGGTGAGGCCATCATAAAGTGCCTGTTCGTTTTCTGCGGGGAAAAAGGGCTGTGTCATGGCACGGCGCTGGGTGTACTTGACGTATTCAAGCACCTGTTTTCGCAGCGTCCTCTTGCAGAAATCCGCCAAACGCGCCCGCAGTTCTGGAAGATCGCCGCCAGAATTCACATATTTTGACCGAAAACTATTTGCGTCCCCAAAGATGTTAGGGTCGATGAAGTTTGTCAGCCCAAAAATCTCCATCAGGCTATTGTGAAGCGGTGTTGCGGTCAGCAGTAGTTTCTTGCGACCTTCAAGAGCCCGCTGCAATGCCTGCCCGATCCTGTTGCTTGGGCGGTAGGCGTTTCGAAGTTTGTGCGCTTCATCGATCACAGCAAGGTCCCAATCGACCTGGCGCAACTCATCTTGAAGCTTGGCGGCATAGGGGTAGGAAAGAATGACAATGCGTTTCTGCGACAAAGGGAAGGCAATGCCATCCGCCTTTATCTGGCGATAGGTTCGCGCATCGATCACGACCGCTGGCAGATTGAATTTGCGGGTCAGCTCTGCCGCCCATTGCTGGCGGATTGCAGCCGGGCAGATGATGATCAGCTTTCGCTTCCGCTCGGCCCACTTTTGGCAAAGGACAATACCGGCCTCGATGGTTTTCCCCAAACCAACTTCATCAGCAAGAATGACCCCCTTGGCAAGCGGCGACTGCAGCGCGAACATTGCGGCTTCGATTTGGTGCGGATTAAGGTCTACAGAGGCGTCAAATAGCGACATCGAAAGCTGATCGTCGGAACCTGGAGGCGCCAGCTTTGTCAGATCGTGGGCAGTGTACTTGCTGTGATACGAGGTGAACATCGCATAGGGTTAGCCGCTCCAGGTGTCGGCTTCGAGAGATTCTTTCCTTGGCAGGGTAATCTGGCATTCACGCCTTGTTATCCCACCGATTTTCCCGCCGATTTGGCAGGAATAGCCTCATTCACCCTCAGGCGCGCAACAGCAGGCGCAGTCGCAATGACGATGAGGAAAACAATGGAAACGCTGCCCAAACCGGCTACCAGCGCGAATGAGCCCCCCGCGACCGCGATTGCGGCAGCCTTCGCAGAGTGGGCGGCCCCAAAGCACGCCATGGCTGGCAAGGATGATGCACCCGCCACGCCGATCCTTGCCCGCTCTTGGCACATCGAGTGCCAGGCACGGACCCTGCCGGCCCTGACGGCGCAAGCCGCATGGTCGCTGATCTGCATGACACCTGACCGCCGCAACCAAGCCCCTCGCACAACGCAAGACAGGTTTGTGGCCTGGGCCTATGGGGACGTGGGGGAAGGCTGGCGGGTCTTTTGGTGGGGCCTCTGGAAAACTGTGGCGGTTTTTCGGTGGCCCTTTCGTCTGCCATTTCCAAGTTGTCCGAGCGCGGTGCGTGTCGTGCAAGGTTCAAGTCGGGCAGCAGGGCTGGTTCAACATCGGTTCCCTGAATTGGATAAGGACCATGACGCAATCCTCAGGCCCGCCTCAGAGGCTTTCTCGGCGCGCTTTCCGTGGCGGCGACCTTGGCCTTGCCCGCGATGCTTGATGGCATCCTGACGGCAGGAAAACCATATCGCGACGAACATGCCGCGCGCCACTTGGGCGCGTGCGATGCGCTGGCCCACCAGATCGCCGATTTTGAAACGTATAAGGCGCTTGCAACCTTTGTCACCCGCTTGCGGTGCAATCATGGCCGCAAGACCGGCGTCTGGGGTCATTTGGCCTAAGGCAAACCTTGCGCGATGTCGGGCTTTGGAGAGGACAAAGCCTTGGCCCGGCCCTGCGCATGGCGCAGCATTGCCCTTCGCGCCGTTAAAGTTCGTTGATGTCGTCCTTCCACACCTTCACTTGCGATTTGGTCACCCCGACAGCGCGGCGCAAGAACAGCCATGCCGCCAAAGACAACCCTGCAAAGATCAGGGCCAACAGCGCCACATTATCCGGGGCCAGACCAAGGGCCAGCAGCACGCCGTTGCTGACAGCCCCCAAGGCAAATCCCAAAAAGACAAAGCCGGGCAGGGTGATTTCCAACCCTGCCAAAACCACGCCAGCCAGCACCCACACCCACCAGATCGTCCAAACCGCCATTTAACGCCCTTTCAGCATGCCAAAGGCATTGGCAAATGCGTCAAGGGCCGAGGCGGGGACGATGACCAATTGCTTGCCTTGGCCTTGGCCCACGGCTGTCAACGCTTCGACCTGTTTGAGCGCCACTTGGTACTGTGCAGCCTCGATCCCGTTTTCCTTGATGGCGGCGGCGATGACGCTGGTGGCATAGGCCTCTGCATCGGCCAGCACGCGGCGGGCTTTGGCCTGTTGTTCGGCGGCGTAAAGCTCGCCTTCGGCATTGAGCGATATGGCGGCTTTCTTGCCCTCGGCCTCCATCACCATGGCGCGCCGCGCGCGTTCGGCGTTCAGTTGTTGCAACATCGCATGGCGGGTGGCTTCATCAAGGGCCACATCCAAAATCTCGGCGCGGGTCACTTCGATGCCCCATTCGTCGACCATGGCGCGCACATGTTCGCGGATTTGCGCGGTCAATTCGTTGCGGTTGGACTGGACATGGTCCAGTTCCATCTTGCCAATTTCCGAGCGCACAATGCCCGCCACGGTGGTCGCAATCGCCGCATCCACATCGCGGATGCGGTAAACGGTCTTTTCCGGCTCTGTGATGCGGTAAAACACGCTGGTTTCCACCTTAAGCAGCACGTTGTCGGTGGTGATGGCGTCTTGATGCGCGGTGGGCAATTGCCGTTCAAGGACCGAGACTTTGTGCGCCACGCGGTCCAAGAACGGCACCGTAAAGTTAATGCCCGGCCCCAAGACCGTGTGCAGGCGCCCGAAACGTTCGACCACATATTTCATGCTTTGCGGCACGATGCGAACCGCCTTGAACAAAGCCACAACAATCAGCGCCGCTAGGGCGAGAAAAACAATGCTGCCACCGGCCATGATACGCTCCCTACCTAAGAAAGACACCGTGCGCCAAATATGCTTGGCGCACAATGTCTATGATTGCGGCACTCTCGGGCACTTTGACGACAAATTCTTTACCCTATCCCTTAACTAAAATAACAAAATGGTCATGCCTATGCGCCTTTGCGGTTGCTATAAACGTCATGCAAGCCTCAACGGTGCAAAGGAATGCCGTGTCACAGGCCGCCCTGTCCACATCGCGGACGCGGCTCTGCCCTGCCAAGGCCGTGAAACGGTGCTGGATGGTGCGGTTGGGGTTTTGCGAGGCCACCAAAGACGCGGTGGGATCGGGTTTTAGCGAACGCGCCAGTTGGTGTCATGGTCCTGCGCGCGTCTGCGCGGCAAAAGAGCCCATTTGCGCCATCAGGTCCATGTAATCCAGCATCACCCAGTTTTCGATGATCTTCCCTTCGGAGCAGCGGTAGAAATCCATCACGCGCAGGGTCAGGGGGCGGCCATCGGCTTTCACACCCAGATAATCGCCCTGAAAGGTCATCGTCATCGAGGGCCAGCCCGACACGGCCGCATAGTTTCCATCACCGATCCGGCAGTAATGGTTGCCACCTTTGCGGTCGGGAAAGGCGCGCAGGAAGGATTCGCGGTGGTCTTTCACAAACCCGTCCCAGCGGAAGTTTGACCCGATGCCGGCCGGGCCGTACCACATCATATCGTCGTGCCAATAGCCGCCCTGTCCAGTTTGGCGGGTGGACGAGAAGGTCTTGGGATCAAAGCTGTGCAACGCGCCCAACATCGCTTCGACCACATCCAAACTGTCGGGGCCGCACCCTGTTTGTGGCAGAACGCCGTCATGCGTGGCGGGGCCGGGAAACAGGGTTTCTAGACCGTAAGAAAAGGGAAACGGCATCTGTCCCGCCTGCCGCATCAGATCGGGCAAGTCCAAGATGATGCGGGCCTCGGTGATCTTATCGTTTTCAAGGCGGTAAAACTCGCCCGCCCGCAGAAAGGCCAAGTGATCAGAAGGCTGCACGCCGTAAAAGGGTGCTGTAAAGTTGCCGACGTAATGGGTCACCGCGGCCACCCACGCGCCGCCGTTCGAGCGCCTGTTTTGCCCGCCGATGAAAAGTTCATCGCGCCGGTAAGCATGGGTCAAAGCGCGGCGCAGGGGGTGGATAAACCCCTTTAGAATGGCCTGTGCCCCCGTTAAATCTCCCAAGGGGTGGGAGAGGTGAAAGGTGCAATCGGGTGTCAAATGCCGGTTGAGCGCCTCAAGCAAATCGCCGTCATCCAAGCGGATCATGCGGTTCAAAAAAGCATGTGTGGTGTCTCGGTGCTGGGCCATCCAAGTCTCCTGAGGTTTTTTGCAAGCGTATGCAAAAAAGACTTGCCACGAATCGCGCTGTGCGTAAAGGATTTATGAATACGTTTGCAAAATCAGGTCGGGGGGCTGAATGGCGTCGATAGAATTGCGCGGCCTGACCAAACGCTGGGGTGGAATTGTGGCGGTCGACGAAATGTCGCTGACCATTGCCGATCAAGAGTTTGTGGTGTTTTTGGGCCCGTCGGGCTGCGGAAAAACCACCACGATGCGCATGATCGCAGGGCTGGAAGACGCCAGTGCCGGTGACATCTTTATCGACGGCAAACGGGTCAATGACCTTGACCCCAAAGACCGCGACATTGCCATGGTGTTTCAGTCTTATGCGCTTTACCCCAATATGAATGTCTTTGAAAACATACGCTTTCCGTTAAAAGTGCGCAAAGTGCCCGAGGTGGAACACGCAGACCGCGTGCGCCGCGCCGCTGACATGGTGGAACTGGGGCCGCTGTTGGGGCGCAAACCCTCTGAACTGTCGGGCGGGCAAAGACAGCGCGTGGCCCTAGCGCGGGCGATCGTGCGCCAGCCTTCGGTGTTCTTGATGGATGAACCCCTGTCGAATCTGGATGCCAAGCTGCGCGTCTCGACCCGTGCGCAGATCAAGAACCTCAGCCATGAGCTGAAGGTCACGACGATTTACGTCACCCACGACCAGATCGAAGCCATGACCTTGGCCGACCGTGTGGTGGTGATGCGGGCGGGCCAAGTGCAACAAGTGGGCACGCCGACCCAAATTTACGACCGCCCCGCCAATACCTTTGTGGCGGGCTTTATCGGCAACCCTGCGATGAACCTGATGGATGGGCGCATGCAAGCGGGGGCCTTCATCGCCGAGGCGACCCGTATTGAGGGCTTAGATGCCCCCGATGGCCCGATCACACTGGGCTTTCGCGCCGAAGATGCGCGCGTGGCCGCCCTTGGCGGGGCCATAACTGCACCGGTGTATTCTATGGAGCTCTTGGGGGATAGCACCATGGTGACGGTCCGCGCCGGTGGGGCGCTGGTGGCCGTGAAAGCCCCCAAGGACTACCGCATCGAGATCGGGCAATCCGTTTCGATCACCATCCCCACCACCGCCTGCCACGTGTTTAACGTCAAGACCGGGGCGCGCCTTCTGGCGTGACCCGTCACAACAACGGGGTTTCACCCCGACAACCAGGGAGACTGCAAATGTATCTGCGCAAACTTGCCCTCGCCGGGGTATTCGCCTTGATGGGGTCCACCGCTATGGCGGCCTGTGCCTTTCAAAATACCGTGCCGCTGAAATCACTGTCCGCCGGATTTGAGGCTTGGAAATCGGCCACCACCGCCATGGCCGAATGCGGCAACTTTACCGCCGAGCTTGATCAAGATTTCGAAAAAAAACAGCCCGAGGCCTTTGCGGCCAACCCGTCGCTGTATCAAATCGGCGGCGTGTCCAACGGGTCGATCACACCCTTGATGAACGCTGGAACCATTCGTGCGCTGGATGATCTGGTGGCCAAATATGGTGCGGGCCTGGCGCCAAACCAGCTGATCAAGGTTGACGGCCATATCATGGCGATCGCCATGATGGTGAACACCCAGCACTGGATGTATCGCAAAGACATCTTTGACAAACTGGGGCTTACAGCGCCCACGACCTATGACGAGGTTTTGGCCGATGCCGAAAAGATCAAGGCGGCAGGCGTGGTCGATTACCCGCTGGGTGCCACGATGGGCGTTGGTTGGAACCTTGGCGAAGAGGTTAACAACATGTTCATGGGCTTTGGCGGTCAGTCGGTGAATGCCGACGGCACGCCCAATGTGAACAACGAAACGGGCCTGAAAACGCTGAACATGCTCAAAAGCCTGACAGCCTATATGGATCCTGAATATCTGACGGCTGACAGCACCTATGTGCAACAGCAGTTCCAGCAAGGCAAGATCGCCATGGCCAATCTGTGGGCCAGCCGTGCCGGTGCGATGGATGATGCCGCTGAAAGCAAAGTGGTTGGCATGGTCGAAGGCGCGGCCGCCCCTGCTGCCATGGCAGGCGGTGCACCGGCCACCACGCTGTGGTGGGATGGTTTTGTGATCGCCAAGAACATCTCGGATGAAGAGGCTGACGCCGCCTTCCGCGTGGCTTTGGAAGGGATCGACACCGAAATGGTCACCGCCCATAACGAAGACGCCGTGTGGCTGATCTCGGGCTATACCCCGGGTCGTCTGGCCGCAGGGGCCTTTGCCACCGCAGCGCTGAACCCGCCACCCTATCCGTCAACCGCCGCTATGGGTGTGATGCACATGGCGATGGACGGCGAAGTGGCCGCCTTCTTGAAGGGCGAACGCTCGGCCGAAGACACGCTGGTTGCCATCGAAGCCGCCTATACCAAGGGTGCCAAGGATGCCGGCATCCTGAAGTAAGATATCGCAGCGGGCGGGATATCCTGCCCGCTGCATCCTAAATGGCGCGTAAGGCGGGGGAGGGCGAGATGAAGTTTAAAACGTTTGCAGCCTTTGTGGCCCCTTCTGTGCTGATGATGCTGATTTTCATCGCCGTGCCCTTGCTGTTGGTGTTTGGCGAAAGCTTTTATCGCACCTCTCCCGTGATGGAGGTGGTGGAATTTGAAAGCTGCACCCCGGGTTTTGGCACCCAAACTTGCAAAACCGATACCAAGATTTCCCCCGCTTTGGATGCGGCGGGCAAGGTGGTTTGGCAGACCGACTTCGTGGGGATCGAGAATTATGCCGATGTGGTCGAACCGCAAAAATTCTGGACTGATCTGAAAGCCCTAGACTGGGCGCAGTTGATGGACATCGACTTTTGGCGGGCGCTGCGCTTTACGCTCACCTTCACCTTTATCACCCTGCCGCTGGTTTTGGGGCTGGGTTTGGCGCTGGCGCTAGCGGTTAATAATTTAACCCGCAGCCTGCGCGGCCCTGTGATCTTTGTCACCCTGCTGCCCTTTATCATCACGCCGGTGATCGGGGCCCTTTCGATCCGTTGGCTGTTTGTGGGCGAAGGTATCCTGACCCGCGCGTTAGAGGCGTTGAGCGGCACCGACATCGCCATGTTCGCCCAAAGCTGGACGATCGAGCTGTTGATGATGTTTTACCGCGTCTGGTCCTCGGCCCCCTTTGCCTTCGTGATTTTCTACGCCGGATTGCAGGGTGTGAACCAAGACGCGGTAGAGGCCGCGATGATCGACGGGGCCAGCCGCTGGCAGCGTTTGCGTTTTGTGGTGATCCCCTATCTGATGCCGCTGATTGTCTTTGTGGCGCTGATCCACCTGATGGATGCCTACCGCGTCTTTGACGAGGTGGTGGGGTTGCGCACGCAGGGCCATGTGATCTCGCTGCAATATCTGACTTATGATTTCTTGATGCCCGATGATGCGGGAAACCGCTCGGTCAGCCGGGCTGCGGCCTCGTCCATGCTGACCATGATCGGGATCGTGATCTTGCTTATTCCCATGCTGCGCCGCACTTGGGCTGATCAGAAAGGGCGGGCGTGATGGCTGTGTCGCGTGCCTTGCGCCAACCTTTAAGCCTGCGTGTGACATCGGCGGCCTTCTTGACGCTTTGGTGCCTCATCGCGGCCTTCCCGATTTTCTGGATCACGGTGATGAGCGTGAAGCTTCCGCTTGATGCCTTTGCGTCCAGCCCGTGGGAGGTGCTGTTTGGCCCCGCCACTTTGGCCGCAGGCAAGGGGCTGACTCTGTTGGACATCGCCGCCAGCCTTGGCCTGCTTTGGGCCACGGCCTGGGTGGCCATGCGCCGCGTGCCGGGTTGGGTTGCAAGGTTTACCCCGCCAAATGTGATTGCCCTTGGCTGGCTGGTGGCTGCGGCGGTCCTTGGCTTGGGCTTTGTGCTGATGGGCTTTGTGATCCTGCCGCCGATCCTAACTTGGATCAACTCTGCCCTCGGCCTGCCTGCCGTCTTGGGCCTGACAACACAACACTACCGCGCCGTCTGGGTTGAGAATGCCTTTTGGCACAACTTTCTCAATTCCATGAAGGTGACACTGGGCGTCACCGCCATCTCGCT
Organism: Pseudomonadota bacterium; assembly: GCA_037134595.1. Lineage (GTDB taxonomy): Bacteria > Pseudomonadota > Alphaproteobacteria > Rhodobacterales > Rhodobacteraceae > Stagnihabitans. The sequence goes on along the minus strand of JBAXLX010000003.1, from coordinate 15,804 downwards.
GACGGTGGGCACCTTGGCGGGCTACGCCTTGGCGCGGTCGGGGTCGAAACTGGCGTTTTGGATATTGATCATAGCGCTGGTCTTTCGCGCCCTGCCACATTCGGTGCTGGTGACGGGCTATCTGCCGCTGTTTATCAACTCGGCCGCCCTCTTGCGCCCGATCTTGGGCGATGCTGCGCCCACGCTGTACGGCCAACCCTTGGCGGTGATCGCGGTTCTGGTTGCAATCAACCAACCTTTTACGATCTGGATGCTGCGCTCGTTCTTTCACAACATCCCCGCCGATCTTGACGAAGCCGCGCGTGTTGACGGTTGCACGCATTTTCAGGCTTTCCGCTGGGTGATCATGCCCGTCATGTGGCCCGGCGTGATCACCACGGGACTGTTCAGCTTTTTGCTGGGCTATAACGATTACCTTGTTACATCTTTGCTGCTCGATGCGTCAAACCAAACCATGGTTCCCGCCATCGCCGGCTTTTTCAATCGGGAAACCACAATGACCGATCAGGTCGAGGCGATTGCCGCCGCCGTTTCCATCACCGCGCCGCTGTTCTTACTGGTCATGGTCTTTCAACGCCAGATCGTCAGCGGCCTAACTGCAGGAGCTGTTAAAGGATGAAAGGGTCAAGACCCGAGCAAGCCGTGCTGACCAAAGCCACGGATATGAGCAAAACCGAAGCCACCCGCGCCGTGATCGAAGGCATGGTGGACGGTTTGAACGATCACCGCATCGGCGACATTGGCGATTTCTTCAGCCAAAGCTTCCGCTGGATGGGCAATCAGGGCTGCGGCAGCAAAGCGGGGCTGCGCGAGTTTCAAGACAATTGGCAAAAGCCGTTCCAAGCGGCGTTCCATGACAAGGTCTGCGTCGATGAGGCGCGGTTGTTCATGGGCGAATGGGCCGCCGCCTTTGGCCGGCAAGAGGCCACCCATGGCGGCGAGTTCATGGGCATCGCCCCCACCGGCAAACGGATCGAAATCCGCTATATGGATTTTTGGAAAGTGGTCGATGGCAAGATTGTCGACAATTGGGTCATGGTCGATTTCCCCCATGTCATGGCGCAATTGGGCGTGGACGCTTTTGGCGGCCACGGCTGGGAGGCCTATGATCGCGGCGAAAAGGTTCCACCCAAACCGACCCCCAAGGCGGAATGACCAAAGCTTGGGGCAATGAGCAAGGGCAAGGAGCGGACCGATGACAATCACCTATGTAAAACGCGGCAAATCCGGGGCTGACCGCGCCGAGGATGACGCCCGCGTGCGCGCCACCGTGGAAGAGGTGTTGAAAGACATCCAAACCCACGGCGATGCTGCTGTTCGGGCGCTGTCGGCCAGGTATGACCAATATGAACCCGCCAGCTTTCGTCTGACGCCATCGGAAATCACCGCCGCCATGGCGCAGGTGTCGGCCCGCGATATGGCCGACATCCGCTTTGCCCAAGACCAGATTCGCCGCTTTGCCCAAGCCCAACGCGCCTCGATGACCGATATCGAGGTGGAAACCCTGCCCGGTGTCATTCTGGGCCACCGCCATATTCCGGTGCAATCGGTGGGCTGCTATGTGCCGGGGGGGAAGTTTCCCATGGTCGCTTCGGCCCATATGTCGGTGCTGACGGCCTCGGTCGCGGGCGTGCCGCGGATTATTGCTTCGGCCCCACCGGTGAAAGGGGCCCCCCATCCGGCGATTGTGGCCGCGATGCATCTGGGCGGGGCGCATGAGATTTATGTGCTGGGCGGGATGCAGGCCGTGGGGGCCATGGCCTTGGGCACCCAGACCATCCAAGCCGTCGATATGCTGGTGGGGCCGGGCAATGCCTATGTCGCCGAGGCTAAGCGCCAGCTTTATGGCCGTGTCGGGATTGACCTGTTCGCTGGCCCGACCGAAACCTTGCTCATCGTCGATGAAACGGTCGACGCCGAGCTTTGCGCCACCGATCTTTTGGGGCAGGCCGAGCATGGCTACAATTCCCCTGCCGTCTTGATCACCAACTCCCGCCGCTTGGCCGAAGCCACCATGGCCGAGGTGGATCGCCTGCTAAAAATCCTGCCCACCGCCGAAACCGCCAGCGCCAGTTGGCGCGATTACGGCGAGGTGATCTTGTGCGACAACTATGAGGAAATGCTCTTAGAGGCTAACTTTGTCGCCTCGGAACATGTGCAAATCATGACCGACCGTGACGATTGGTTCTTGGAGCACATGCACAGCTACGGCGCGCTGTTCTTGGGGCCGCGCACCAATGTGGCCAATGGCGATAAGGTGATTGGCACCAACCACACGCTGCCCACGCGCAAAGCGGGGCGGTATACGGGCGGGCTTTGGGTGGGCAAGTTTCTCAAAACCCATTCCTATCAACGCATCACCACCGACGAGGCGGCAGCCGAGATCGGGGCCTATGGCTCGCGCCTGTGTCTGCTTGAGGGCTTTGTGGGCCATGCCGAACAATGCAACATCCGCGTGCGCCGCTACGGCAAGCGCAACATCCCTTATGGAGAGGCCGCCGAATGACGACCGGTCTGCAAGACGCCAAGGCCCTTGTTCTGGCCTATTGGGCCGCCGCAGATGGCGCTGCGCCCCAAGATATTCAGGCCAAGTGCCGCGCCCATCTGCCCATGGGCTTTCGCTGGCAAGGCCCTGCGCCCTATACTGAATTGCACGGGCCAGACGCCTTGGCAGCGCAGTATCTCGCCCCGCTTAAACGCGCCATTCCCGACCTGCAGCGCCAGACGATCATCTTTATGGCGGGTGTGTCGAACGGGCGCAAGGATGGCACGGGCGATGGGGCCATTTGGGTCGCGGGCACGGGCTATATGACAGGCACGGCTGTGTCTGATTTTCTGGGCATTCCCCCCGGCCCGCGCCCTTTGCGCCTGCGCTGGGGCGAGTTTTTGCGGGTGGAAAACGGCCAGATCGTGCAATCGCAATTCCTGCTGGATTTTGTCGACTGGTTCGAACAAATCGAACGCCCCGTCCTACCCCGCCCCAAGGGCGTGCCCTTTGTTTTTCCGGCACCCACCGGCTACGACGGCATTCTGACCGCGCCGCAAGACCCTGTCATCTCGCAAGAAACGCTCGATTTTTCGCGGGTGTTTATCTATGGCGGCTTGAACAAGTTTGATAAATCCGACCTGTCCAGCATGGGCATGGCGCGGTTTTTCCATGCCAACCTGAAATGGTACGGCCCGGGCGGCATCGGGGGGTGCCTAAGCCTGAAAGAGTTCGAAGACCACCACCAACGCCCGTGGCTTGTGGCCTTCCCCGACCGTCAGGTCCAAGATCTCGACAACCTGATCGCCGAAGACCGCATGGTGGGGGCCTCTAGCTTTCCGGGGGTTTTGGCCACCCATACCGGCACCTATCAAGACACCGCCGCCACGGGGAACAAAATCGCCTTCAACGGCATCGACTTTTGGCTGAAAACCGAAGGCAAGTTCACCGAAAACTGGGTGTTCGTCGATATGATCGACCTTTTCAACCAGTTCGGCGTCGACCTTTTCGCCAGAATGCGCGCGCATGGGGGCCAAGTGTGACCATGCCCGACCCCAAAATGCTGTTCGCCCCCCTACGTTTGGCCATGCGCGATTTTGCCCAAGCGCCAGTGCGGGCGGCTTTGCGCGGCGTGTTTGCGCCGCAAGCTGTGATCCACCTATCGCATCCTATGGGCGACATGACCGGACCAGATGCGCTTTATGACCGCGCCTTTGCGCCCTTGCTGCAGGCCTTGCCCGATCTTGAGCGCCGCGACTGGATCGTCATGGCGGGCGTTGATGACGACGGGACAACATGGCTCGGCGCAGGCGGCCATTACATCGGCACCTTTGCGCGGTCTTGGTTGGATATTGCCCCCACAGGCCATCTTGTCACGATGCGTTACCACGAGTTTTACCGCTTTGACGGCGATCAGATCATCGAGATGCAAGCGATCTGGGATGTGCCCGAAGTGATGATGCAAGCGGGCGTCTGGCCCCTCGCCCCCTCGCTGGGGCGTGAGTTTTTTGTGCCCGGTCCTGCCTTACAGGATGGTTTGGCGATTGTCTGTGACCCTGACAGAGCCGCGCGAAGCCTGACCCTTGTGCTTGATATGCTCACCGGGATGGTGCGTCATCCGTCTCAAGGCGGGCCAGAGGTGATGGATTTGCCGCGCTACTGGCATCCAAGAATGACCTGGTATGGCCCCGCAGGCATTGGCACAGGGCGCGGGATTGCCGGGTTTCGCAACTGGCACCAGATCCCATTCTTGAACGCCATGCCAGACCGTGGCCAACGCCCGCATCTGACCAAGGCACATTTCTTTGCCGAAGGGGATTATGTGGCTGTGACCGGTTGGCCCAACATGGCCCAAACTGTCAGCCAAGGCGGATGGCTGGGCATCGCCCCGACGGGTCAACTTATCACGCTGTCCAGCCTTGATTTCTGGCGTGTCGAAGACGGCCTGATCCGCGAGAACTGGGTGCTGATCGACCTGATCGACGCCTTTGCCCAACTGGGCATGAACCCGCTCGACCGGATGCGAGAGTTCAACAAAGCCCGCAGCGGGTTTGATCCCGAAACGGGGCGGAGCCTGCCGTGATCCTGCCCAAAACCCCCTCCTTCCGCCTAGACGGCAAACGCGCCCTTGTGACGGGGGCCTCGTCGGGCATCGGCCTTGGGGCTGCGGCGGCGCTCGCGGCAGCGGGGGCAGAGGTGTGGTGCGTGGCGCGCAGGCGAGAGGGTTTGATGACCTTGCGCGATGCCCTGCGCGCCCAAGGTGCGCGGGCCGAGGCCGCGGCGCTTGACATCACCGATCTCACCCGCACCGCCGACTTTGTTGGCCAGAACGGCCCCTTTGACATTCTGGTCAATTCGGCTGGCATGGCCCGCCACAGCCCTGCAGTGGCGACAACCCCCGAAGATTATGACGCTGCAATGAACCTGAACCTGCGCGCCGCCTATTTCCTGACGCGCGAGGTGGCCAAGGGTCTGATCGCTGCCAAGCGCGGGGGCAGTTTGATCAACCTATCGTCTCAGATGGGTCATGTGGGCGGCCCTGACCGTGCGGTCTATGCGGCCAGCAAACACGCGCTGGAAGGCATGACCAAGGCTATGGCCATCGAATGGGGGCCGCACGGCATTCGGGTCAACACCCTATGCCCCACCTTCATCCGCACGCCTTTGGCCGAACAGACCCTTGCTCTTCCCGAACGGCGGGCTTGGATCCTGTCCAAGATCAAACTGGGCCGCGTGGGCGAGGTGGAAGACCTGATGGGCCCGATTGTGTTTTTGGCCTGTGATGCCAGCGCGCTGATGACTGGCACGCATTTGATCATAGACGGCGGCTGGACGGCCGAGTGAGGATGACTTTGGAAAAGACCACCGAAAAAGTAACCTCTGCCGAAGTGGCGCGCCTTGCGGGTGTGTCGCAATCGGCGGTCAGTCGGGTGTTCACGCCCGGCGCCTCTGTCTCGGCCAAAACGATGGAAAAGGTGCGCGCTGCGGCGCAAGAACTGGGCTACAGGCCGAATGTTCTGGCCCGCAGCCTGATCACGGGGCGCACAAGGATCATCGGGCTGGTCGTGGCCTATTTGGAAAACCAGTTCTACCCCATGGCGCTGGAGCTTTTAAGCCGCGCTTTGCAGGCGCGGGGCTATCATATTTTGGTCTTTATGGCCGAAAACTCCACCGAACGCGTGGCGCAGGTCATGTCGGAACTGTTGGATTACCAGGTCGACGGGATCATCACCGCCTCGGTTGCTATGTCAAACGATCTGACCACGCGCTGCGACGGGGCGGGGATTCCGGTTGTGATGTTCAACCGGGGCCAAGACGATGCGCGGCTGTCGGAGGTCACCTCTGACAACGTCAACGGCGCAGGCAGGGCGGCGGAGTTTTTGATCCGTGGCGGTCACACGCGCATCGCGCATGTGATGGGCTGGCAGGGGTCTTCAACAGGGCGCGACAGGGCGGAAGGGTTCACACAGGCGATGCAGGCGGCAGGGTTGCAGCCCTTTGCCATGGTCGACGGGGCTTACGCACGCGAAAAGGCCGCCGCTGTCACCCGCGAGCTGTGCCAAGGCCCAAAGCGCCCCGATGCGATCTTTGTCGGCAACGACCACATGGCTTTCGCTGTGATGGACACGCTGCGCCATGAATTGGGCCTGCGCGTGCCGCAGGATGTCTCGGTCGTGGGCTATGACGATGTGCCGATGGCCGCTTGGCCCGCCTATGGGCTGACGACCCTTCGCCAACCCGTCAACCGTATGGTCGAGGCGACCGTGGCGGCGCTTTTGAACCAGATCGAAGGCGGCAGTTCTGCCCCGACCAAAGTGAAAATCAATGGGCCACTGATGGTGCGCACCTCAGCCCGTATTCCAGAGGGATGGAAAGAATGATGAAAGGTTTCGACCCGAAATACCGTGATTTTCCCGATTTCATCCTTGGGATTACCAAAGAGATTTGGGAGGATCGCCACATATCCGTCCTGCATCACCACTATTCCGACGATATCGTGGTGCGCGCTCCCGCCTCGGTTGTCGTGGGCAACAAGGGGGTGATCGGGGCGACTATGGCCACCTTGGCCGAATTCCCCGACCGCATGCTTTTGGGCGAGGATGTGATCTGGTCCGGCACGCCGGAAGAGGGGATGCTGTCGTCGCACCGTATCTTGTCCACCGCCACGCATTTGGGCGACGGGGCCTATGGCAAGGCCACGGGCAAAAAGCTGCGCTACCGGATCATCGCCGATTGTCATGCCATCAACGACCAGATCAACGATGAATGGCTGATCCGCGACCAAGGCGCCATTGTGCGCCAATTGGGCTGGGATCCGAAAGACTTCGCCCGCGACCAGATCGCCCGTGAAGGTGGGCCCACGGCCTGCCCGCGCCCGCTGACCCCTGCCACCGATATGGCCGGCCCTTACAAAGGGCGCGGCAATACCAACGAATGGGGCGCAAGACACGCTGACCTGATCACGCGGATCATGCACGCCGACTTTTCCGCCATCCCTTCCGTCTATGATCGGGCCTGCAACCTGTATCTGCCGGGCGGCCAAATGGGCAACAGCCATGGCGATGCGGACAAGTTCTGGATGAGCCTACGCTCGGCCTTCCCCAACGCCACTTTGTCGATCGACCATGTGATCGGGCGCGAAGACCCGCTGATGTCGCCGCGCTCGGCTGTACGGTGGAGCTTGCATGGCAAGCATACTGGCTGGGGCGCCTACGGCGCGCCCACCGGGGCGGAGGTTTATATCTTGGGCATCTGCCACGCCGAATGGGGGCCGTTTGGAAGCAACGGCTGGGGCCTGCGCCGCGATTATGTCCATATCGACGAAACTGCGATCTGGAAGCAGATCCTTATGCACACAGGTGAGCTATGACCCCCCAAGAGATGGACGCCCGCATCGTCCGCTACGGCGACCTGCGCCCCTGCAAGACCGCCTTTATCGACGCCCACACGCCGGGATCGAACCGCAAAGAGAACTTCACCATCATCGGCGGCGGTGTGTCCGAAAGCCCCGATCAGCACGTGCATATCCGCGACACTCCGGGCTTTAACATCGGGGCCGCAGGCCAGCCGCCGGGGTGCCGCAACAGCCTGCACAGCCACCGCACCGCCGAGGTGTTCTTTGTTCTCAAAGGCCGCTGGCGCTTTTTCTGGGGCCGCTGGGGCACTGGCGGAGAGGTCATTCTTGAAGAGGGTGACATCTTCAACATCCCGACCGGCATTTTCCGCGCCTTTGAAAATGTCGGCACGGACTATGGCATGATCATGGCCGTTCTGGGCGGTAATGATGCCGGTGGCGGCGTGATCTGGGCGCCGCAGGTCATCACCGATGCCAAGGACTACGGCCTGATCTTGGGTAAGAACGGCAAGCTTTACGACACCAAGCGCGGCCAGACCTTGCCCGAGGGCGTGGTTCCCATGCCGCTTTTGACCGACGCGCAGCTAAAAGCCTATCCCGAACCCACCACCGCTGATGTGATCCCCAACCACGTCGCGCGCTACTGGGATTTGATGGCTCTGTCCGATCACCAGCCCGCCAAGGTCATCGGGGCTGAGGGAAAACTGCGCGACCGTCCGGGGTTCGAGGTAGAGTTCTTGTCGCGCGGCTCTCTGCCAGAGACGCCCTACAGGATGGACCGGCACGAAATCTTGATGCCGATGCGGGGCTATTGGCGGCTAAGCTGGACCGATGGGTCAACTGTTTTGAACCCGGGCGACACGGCAGCCATTCCGCCGGGTCTGGAGCATTCTCTGGCACCCGCTGTCACCGGAGAGGCCAGCCTTTACCGCGTGATCAACACCGATGATCCGGCAGGGGCCACGGGCCGTCTGCTGTAACCCAACCCATGGGGGGCGATGCCCCCCACCTTTGCGAAAGGCTGCGTCCATGTCTTTGCTTGCCACCCATGTCGGTTCTTTGCCCCGCTCGCAGGCGGTGGTGGATTATCTGTTCGCCCGCGAAAGGGGCGAAGTGTTTGACCAAATGGCGTTTGACGCCTGCATGGCCGACGCCGTGATGGACCTTGTGGGCCGCCAAAAGGCAGCAGGGATTGATATTGTCAGCGACGGTGAAACCTCGAAAATCAGCTACGCCACCTATGTCAAAGACCGCTACACCGGCTTTGACGGCGACAGCCCGCGCAATGCGCCTGCTGATCTAAAGCTGTACCCCAGCTTTTTGGACCGCTTGGCCAAGCAGGGCGGCACGCCGCACTACGCCCGCCCGCAATGCGTGGGTCCAGTGAAATCCAAAGGGCAGGGGGAGTTGACCAAAGACATCGCCGCGCTGAAAACCGCTATGGCAGCGCATGGGGTCGAGCGCGGGTTTATGAACGCCGCTTCGCCGGGGGTGATCTCGCTTTTCCTGCAAAACGCCCATTACGCCAACCGCGAAGACTATCTGGCCGCCTTGGCCGAGGCGATGCGTGACGAATACCGCACGATCTTGGAGGCAGGGTTGGACCTGCAACTCGATTGCCCCGATCTGGCCTTGTCGCGGCATATGCTGTTCACGCACCTTTCAGATAACGAATTCCTCAAAGTCGCTGCCACCCATGTGGCCGCATTGGAGCATGCCTTACAGGGCCTGCCGCAAGACCGCATCCGTTTGCACATCTGCTGGGGCAATTACGAAGGCCCGCATGTCTGCGACATCGACATGGCCAAGGTCTTTCCCTTGCTGATGAAAGTCCCCGCCCGCTATATTCTGTTTGAAACCGCAAACCCGCGCCACGGCCACGAATGGACGGTATTCCGCGACCGCGCGCGCGAGATCCCTGATGACAAAGTGCTGGTCCCCGGCGCTGTCGACACCACAACCAACTTTGTCGAACACCCCGATCTGGTGGCGCAACGGCTGGAGCGATTCACCAACGTCGTGGGCCGCGAGCGGGTGATCGCGGGGTCGGATTGTGGCTTTGGCACCTTTGCGGGCTTTGGCGCGGTCGATCCAGAAATCGCGTGGTCCAAACTCGCCACCTTGAAAGAGGGGGCGCGCCGCGCCAAATGACGCCGCTGGTGCTGATCCCGGGCATGATGTGTGATGCGCGGATGTGGGGCGGATTGGCGGCCCAATTGGCCCCGCGTCCTGTGGGGCATTATGTGCCCACAATTGCCGACACGATGACCGCCTTGGCCGCCGACCTGCTGCGCCACGCCCCGCCGCGCTTTGCGCTGGCGGGATTGTCGATGGGGGGCATTTTGGCGATGGAAGTGCTGCGCCAAGCGCCAGACCGGGTTGACCGATTGGCCCTGCTTGACACCAACCCCTGCGCTGAAGCGCCCGATGTGCAGGCCAAGCGGCAAGCCCAGATCAACCGCGCCCTGTCAGGCCGTTTGGCCGAGGTCGTCAAGACCGAGATGAAGCCCAACTACCTTGCCCCCGGCCCCGACAAACGCGCCATTTTGGATCTGTGCCTAGATATGGCGCTGCGTTTGGGCCCTGACACTTTCGCCCGCCAATCGCGCGCCTTGCGGGATCGGCCCGATCAACAGGCCACCCTTGCGGCCTACGACGGACCCGCCTTGGTGCTGATGGGGGTGCAAGACCGCCTGTGCCCGCTCACCCGCCACCAACTGATGCACCGCTTGCTTGCCCAGTCTCGCCTAAGCCTGATCGCGGGGGCGGCCCATTTGCCCCCTTTGGAAAACCCGATTGACACCTATGCGGACCTGATCCGCTGGCTGGAGGACTAATGGATCAAACTTTGCTGACCCTGCTGCGCCGCGTTGACACGCCAACTGTTTTGAACGCGATCGAGGTGGTGCAGGGCAAACGCGGCTTTAAGGGCTTTACCCGTGGCACGCTGGTGGCATCGGCCCCGCAAGCGCCTGCGATGGTGGGCTATGCCGTCACGGCCCAAATCGCCGGCCTTGCCCCGCCTACCGAAGCGGCACCCGTGATCCGCGCCCGCAGGATGGCCTATTACAAGGCGATGTTTGATGCGCCCAAGCCCTCGGTCGCGGTGATTGAAGATGTCGATTATCCCCATTGCGTTGCGGCCTATTGGGGAGAGGTCAATGCCACCGTGCATAAATCCTTTGGCCTGTCGGGCGCTTTGACCAACGGCGTGGTGCGCGATCTGGGCGATTTGCCGGAAGGATTTCCTGTGCTTGCAGGCTCCATCGGCCCCAGCCACGGCTTTGCCCATGTGCGCAGTCTTGGCGAGGTTGTTCAGGTGATGGGTCTGGCCATTGCCCAAGGCGACCTGATCCACGCCGACCGCCACGGTGCCGTGGTGATCCCGCCCGAGGTGGTAGCCCACCTTGGCCAAGCCATCGCCAAGCTGCAATCCACCGAAAAGATCGTGCTAGACCCCGCCCGCCAAGGCTTTGCCGACTTCGCCAGCTTTGAAGCCGCTTGGGCCGCTTTCGAAGCCGCGCGCACCTGAAGGATGGGGGGGACGAAGGTCCAGCCTCAAAGCCCAAGCATGAGGTGAGGGGACATGGGGCGTGGATCAGGGGAAGGCTGGACTGAAGGCTTAAGATCACGCAAGAAATCCAGTCGCGCTCCGCGCCATTCCAATCTTAAGCCGCAAGGTCGCGCCGGGGCGCAAAGGTTCCTCCTGCGCCGCACCCAGGTCTTGTGCACACGTTTCTCGCATCCAGGCCCCACCAGCGCTCGTCGGGTGAGAACGACACTGTCGCAGGATGGCTGCATCCGTCGCAGCCAAAAAACGTAAACCGCCTGTGGGCACCGCGGTTAGGTGCGCTTGACTGCGCGAAGTTGCCCGCCGTTGATCTTGCAGGTTTCGATCCGCGGCATAAGCCCTTGGGGATCGGGAAAATCCCACCTTTCTGGGCCCGCTTGTTTGCTTGGCACCTGATTGGGTTTGCACGGCCATTGTCACGGCCACGACAAAACGCGAAGCGATTGCCCCGCCCAAGGATTGCGGCACCTTCTGAGCCCAAACGCAGACCGCGCAAATAAATGCCCTGCAACGACCAAGGCCTCTTTAACCCGCTGGCAAAGGTCGCGGGGTTGCGCGGCACCGTGGGTCGGCAGGTTGTAGGGGGTGCCAAACAGGGGTCTTGGGTGCTGCGGCGATCCCGGCGCAAGCGACGACTGGCAAAATCTGGCAGCCATCCGCACACCTTCTTGGGGGGGTGCCCGCAAGGGCGTTGCTCGCACAAGATCGGATGATCCAACAACGCGCTTTGGAAGGTCATCTTTCGGGCACGACGTCACGGATGATTGCCCTGCCAGTCCGCCTTGGTGTCAAGGGTAAGGACTGCTTCGCCATCGTGCAGACTGCGCAAATCTATGTCACGAAAGGGGCTGCGCCACTGCCGACGCAAGTTGCCCTGTTAGGCGGCGGCCTGTTTGGGATCTGCCAGCCCAGCCTTGACCAGCATCGCTTGCAGCAGCACCGAGGTTCCCGCCGCGAGATCCTCGCGAGAGGCATATTCGCGCACGTTGTGGCTGATCCCATCACGGCACGGCACAAAGACCATGGCGGTGGGCGTGACATCGGCGATGTTGCAGGCATCATGCAGCGCCCCGCTGGCAATCTGCGAATGGCGCAGGCCCAAGTCTTGCGCGGCACGCGCCAAAGCATCAATGCAGCCCTGATCGAAATGCTTTGGCGCGATCGAGATGCGCTCTGACACGGTGATCTCGCACCCCGCTTGGGCGGCGATAGCGCGGCAGATGGCTTCGCTTTTGGCGGCAAGTTCGGCCAGAACGGCTGCATCGGGGTGGCGCAGGTCGATGACAAATTGGGCATCACCCACAATGGTGCTGGGGCCGTCTGTTGCCGTCGCAAGCCTGCCCACGCTGACGCGGGCGTCTGGGCCAAAGGCGCGGCCTGTTTCATTCAACGCCACCAGCATCCGCGCGGCCGTTAAAAGCGCGTCGCGGCGGTGATCCAGCGGGGTTGTGCCGGCATGGCCATCCACCCCCGTCACCCCAACATCCAGCCACTTTAGCCCCTGCACCGAGGTGACGATGCCGACCTGATGGCCCAAGGCTTCCAATTGGGGGCCTTGTTCGATGTGCAGTTCAAAAAAAGCCCCCATCGGAAAAGCCCCTGCCGCCTGTGCGCCACGCCAGCCCCGCGCCGTGGCTTCGGCCACAAACAAGGCCCCCTCCGCGTCACGGATCGCGGCCAAGCCCTCGTCCGGTATGGTGCCCACGAACCACGATGACCCCATCAGGCCGGGTCCGAAGCGCACGCCTTCCTCGTTGGTCCAGTTGATGACGGCGATCGGGGCTTCGGTCTCGATCCCGGCGTCGTTCAGGGTCTCGACCACCTCAAGGGCGGCTAGAACGCCCGAAATCCCGTCAAAGCGGCCGCCGTGGGGCTGTGTATCCAAATGGCTGCCCGCCGCGATGGGCGGCAGGGCCGGGTTGCGGCCTGCGCGCAAGGCAAACATATTGCCGGCGCCGTCGACCTGCAGCGACATGCCTGCGGCGTGGCACCAAGAGGCGAACAATGTCCGGGCCTGAGCATCCTCGGCCGACATCGCAAGGCGGCAATTGCCGTCGCCCGCAATGGCGCCGATCTTTGCCATTTCCATATGGCGCGACCAAAGCCTGTCGGCATTGATGCGCAAATTGCCGTGGTGTGTCAGGGTGCTCACAGATTACGTTCCTCCCGGCCGCTGATCACTTGCGAGACCATGACGGCAACCACAAGGGCCCCGCCGTAAAACAGGTCTTGCACAAAGGTGCGAAACCCCAGTACGGACAGGCCATTGATCCCCGTCACAAGAAAATACACCGCCACAACCGAGCCCCAAGGGTTAAACCGCCCCGGGTTGATGCAGGTGGCCCCCAGAAAGGCTGCGGCAAAGGCGGGCAGCAGCAGGGTCGTGCCGGAACTTGGATTGGCCGAGCCTGTGGTGCCGGTATAGATCAGCCCCGCAATGGCCCCCATCACGCCCGACACCACAAAAGACATCAGCCGCACCCGCCCAACCGGAATGCCCGTCAACCGCCCGACCTCGCGCCCGCGTCCGGTGAACCGCAGTTGCTGGCCAAAGGCGGTGTAAGACAGCCCGTACCACATCAGCCCCGCCAACCCGATGGCGTAATAAAACGCGATGGGGATACCAAAGACCCGTTCGATGATTGACCATTGCATCAATCCGCGCGCCACCCCGCCGATGGTCTGGCTGTCACTGATCCACAGCGTGATGCCGTGCAAAAAGGTGCCCACCCCCAGCGTGACGATCAGCGAATGCACGCGGAAATACAGCGTCAACGCGCCGTTAATCACCCCAACCAGCGCCCCTGCCGCCAGCACAAGGGGGATGATGATCCACAAAGGCACGCCCATCTTGGCCGACAGGATCGCCGTCAGCATCGACACAAAGGTTAGCACCTGAGCGATGGATAGATCGAAATCGCCCGCCGTCAGCGGCACGACCAACCCCAGCGTGACAATCACCAGAACCGCTTCCGACCCGAAGATGGTCGAAAAATTCGACCATGTCAGAAAGCTATCGGGCTTAAGCACGCCAAATAGCAAGATCACGGCGACCCAGACGATCACCAGACCAAAACGTTCGACCTGAAAGGCAAGGTTAGGCTGGCGCATGGGTTTGGTTCTCCTGATAGCAGGCGTGGGCGATGGCGGATTTTGTGACCTGATCACCGCCAAGTTCCGCTTTGATCCGGCCCCGGTCAAAGACCAGAACGCGGTGGGCGATGGTTTCAAGCTGTTCGAATTCCGATGTGGCGCAGATCACCGAGGTGCCGCTTTGGCACAGCTCGACCAAACGCTCGTAAATCTCGCGCCTTGCGCCCACATCGATGCCCTGCGTGGGTTCATCCAGCAGCACCAAGCGGGGCCCCAGTTGCAGCCATTTGCCCAAGACCAGCTTTTGTTGGTTGCCCCCCGAAAGCTCGGAGGCGGGTTGGCGCGGACGGTCGGCCTTGACGGCAAAACGGGCTATGATCTCGGCGGTGATCTCGGCCAGACGGAAATGGTTCAGCCAAAGCGCGCTCAGGCTGCGCCCCAGCAAGGGCAGCGTGACGTTTTCAGCCAAGGACAGGTCCAGCGCAAGGCCCGCGCGTTGTCGGTCGGCGGGGATCAGGGCGATGCCAGCCTGTATCGCGGCTGAGGGGGTCATCTGCGGCAGGTCATGCGCTGCGGGGGGCACATGAAGCCGCCCTTTTGCCGCCTGTGTCGCCCCTGACAGAAGATAGGGCACCTCGTCATAGCCCGATCCGATCAGGCCGGTCAGGCCCAGAATCTCGCCGCGCCCCACCTCAAACGAGATATCGCGGACGATCTGGCCCGAAAGGTGTTCAACCCGCAGCGCAGAGGCGGCGGCACCGCTGTAAGCCCCAATCATACGTTGAGTGGTCATAGAGCGCCCGACGATGCTGGCCACAATCTCGGCGCGCGGGGTTGTGGTCGTCTGAAAGGTGCCAATCACCGCCCCGTCGCGCAGCACGGTCGCGCGGTCGGTGATTTCCATCACCTCGTCAATGTCGTGGCTGACAAAGATGATGCTGATGCCGGTGGCGGTCAGGCGGCGCATCGTGGTAAAAAGCACGCGCACATCTTCGATCGGCAGGAAAGGGGTTGGTTCATCCAGCACCAGCACCCCGCCCAGACCATCGCTGCTGCGGCCTTGCACGCGGTCGGCGGCGCGCACGATGGCCAGTTGGGCGCGTTGGACCGGAGAAAGGGCGCTGACAAGGTCATAAGGATCAAGGGCAAGATCGTTTTCGCCAAACAGGCGACGGGCGCGGGCGGCCTCGGCCCGCCAGTTGATCGCAAGGGGGTTCAGGCGACCGTAATCGCCCGCGATCAAGTTTTCCAGCACCGAGGCATCGGCCAGAAGGCCAAGGTTTTGGTGCACAAAGGCCAGCCCATAGCTTTCGCTTTTCCCCAACGGGATTGGCAGGGCGATCGGCTGGCCGTCGATTTCAAGGGTGCCCTGATCGGGCGCGTGAAAGCCCGACAGGATTTTAATCAGCGTCGATTTGCCCGACCCGTTTTTGCCTAAAAGCCCGTGGATTTCCCCCGGCATCACGGTCAGGTCCGCGCGCGACAGCGCACGGACCCCGCCGAAAGCCTTGGTCAAACCGCGGATCGCCAGACGAGGGGCGGGCGCCTTGATCACTTGGCCAGCATCCACAATCCGTCGAAGCCGGCCTGATAGGCATCGCCGTAGCCCATCGCGGCGTCCGCAGGCGTGCCAACATCGGCGATGTTTTCGGCACTGAACACCCGCAGCGGCACTTTGCTGTCACGGATCGCCTCTTGCCCGCAAAGCAGCCGCATTTCGGCATCCAGCATGGCGTGGGCGATCCAGTCGAGGTTTTCGCCGATGTCCATTTCCACCGACCCGTCGCGGATCATATCCAG
>JBAXLX010000002.1:0-35642 GCA_037134595.1 Pseudomonadota bacterium | reverse complement strand
TCGAAGGCGTCGATATGACCGCCACCCAAGCCAACCGCCGCCCGACCGCGATGGTCTTTCAAAGCCACGCTTTGTGGTCACATATGACGGTCGCCCAGAACGTGGGCTTTGGCCTGCGGGTGCGCGGCTTGCCCAAGGCCGAGATCTCCGCCAAGACGGCGGCGGTGCTGGATCTGGTGGGGCTTGGCGCCTTTGCCAAACGCCTTCCGGCGGAATTGTCCGGCGGGCAGGCCCAGCGTGTGGCCTTGGCGCGGTGTTTGGTGGTGGAGCCCAAAGTTTTGCTGATGGACGAGCCGTTCTCGGCCCTTGACGCCCATCTGCGCAAAGGATTGCGCGAAGAGCTTAAGGCGTTGCAAGGCCGCTTGGACCTGACCACGATTTTTGTCACCCATGACCAAGAAGAGGCGATGGAACTCGCCGACCGCATCGTGGTGATGCAAGGGGGCCGCGTAGAACAGGTCGGGCCACCCGGGGCGCTGTATCAAAACCCCTCGACCTTGGGCGTGGCGCAGTTCATCGGCGCGATGAACACCTGCACCACCACGGTGCGGCAAGGGGTTGCGGAGTGGTATGGCCTAGACCTGCGCATGGCCATGCCGGACGGCGAGGTAGCGCTTCTGTGTCGGCCTGAGGATATTTACCCCGACACCAACGGCGCTGCCGCGCGTGTGACGCGTGTGATCGACCTTGGGCCCGTCACCAAGGTCAACCTGATGACCGAAGCCGGCGACCTTTTGACATGGACCTGCCCGCGTGACCAAGCCCCTGATCTTGGCCGCGTTCTGACCCTGCTGCCCCGCCGCTTGCATGCCTTTCGCGACGGCCTGCGGGTCGGCCTTGCCCAATCCCCCCTTCCCGCCCAAACCGCCGGAGCCCCCGCATGACCCTGACCGGACAGCTTGATGCGACCCATCACAAGGGCCATGTGCCGCTGAGCTTTGAGGTGCCCGCAGGCACCACGCAGCTGGTCGTGCGCTTTAAAGCCACACCGCAGCGCGAAGCGGGGGCGTTTTTTGACAATATGATTTCGCTCAGCCTGTTTGGCCCCGCAGGCCCGCGCGGGGCGCGCCATAACAATCCGGTCTGGGACTTTGCGATTTCGCAAACCTCGGCCACGCCGGGCTATCTGCCCGGCGCGATCGAACCGGGCACTTGGACGCTTTACTTGGACTGTTTCCGCGTGATGGGCCGGATCGACTACGCAGTCGAGATCGACTGCCAAACCGCCCCCGTGCCCACCCAACCCGCCTTTGTCGCAGCCCAAACCCAAGCGCGGGGCCGTGGCTGGTATCGCGGCGATCTGCATGCCCATACGCTGCATTCCGACGGCAGTTGGTCGATTGCCGATCTGGTCGCTTGGGCGCGGGACCGCCGGTTGGATTTCATGACCCTGTCAGATCACAACACCACCTCTGGCCATGCCGAGGTTTATTCCATGGCGGGCGATGATTTGCTGACGCTGGGGGGGATGGAATTGACCACCCATTGGGGCCATGCGGTGGCCTTAGGGGTGTCGCATCTGCCGCAATGGCGCGTGGGGCCGGTGACGGGGCAAACCATGCCCATGCTGGCGGCTGATATCATGGGCAAGGGCGGGCTGTTTGTCATCGCCCACCCAATGTCGCCCGGCGATCCGGCCTGCACAGGCTGCCGTTGGGAATATGACGATATGCGCCCGGGCAATGCGGACTTGGTCGAGATCTGGAACGGTGGGTCTTGGTCGGATTACAACGAAGACGGGTTGGCGCTGTATCGCCAGTGGCTATCGCAAGGCCACCGCCTGCGGGCAACGGCGGGAAGCGATATCCACGGGCCAGAGGGCGGCGTGGGGCAGGTGGGGTTTAACAATGTCGAAGCCGAAAGCCTGACCCCGTCGGCCATTTTGCAAGCGGTACAGGCGGGGCGGAACTACCTGTCCTCAGGCCCACGGCTGATCTTGCAGGCACAATCGCGCGACGGCACCCTTGCCGCGATGGGCGAGACGACGGCCCAAGGGGCGGTCTTTCATGCCGACTGGCAGTCGCAGGATACGGCTTTGACGCTGAGATTTGTCGATGCCAACGGCGCGCAAAGTCACCATCCGATCGCCGCAAACGCTGCCGGACGGGCAGAGTTTGTCGGCGCCCAAGGCTTTGTCATGGCCGAATTGCGCGATGCCACGGGGCGGTTGCACGCCGTTACCAACCCGATCTTTATCGCCTAAACCGCTTTGGCCGTCAGGCCAAAGCACAAATCGTTGCGCACCAAATCGCTTTGGTCGTCAGGCCAAAGCGATTGTCACAACCAAACCCTCGTGGTCGCTGGCAGGCGTGCCATCGGCCTGCACGGCGGCCAGAAGCGCCACGTCGTTGACCTTAAGCTTGCGGGTGAACACCCAGTCAATCTTCGCCGGAGGTCGGG
Source organism: Pseudomonadota bacterium (assembly GCA_037134595.1). Classification (GTDB taxonomy): domain Bacteria; phylum Pseudomonadota; class Alphaproteobacteria; order Rhodobacterales; family Rhodobacteraceae; genus Stagnihabitans. The sequence goes on along the minus strand of JBAXLX010000002.1, from coordinate 33,242 downwards.
TCGACCCTGCTGGATAGCGCGTGGTCGGCTGATCAGGCAGGTTGCAGCTTTGCCATTCATAGCCCAAAGCAGCCGCAACCGCAAAGAGCGGCTCATAGGGTTCAGGTCGCAACAGGCGCAGGGGTTCAGCCGCCAGTCGCGCGGCCCAACCGGCAGGATCGCCGTGCCGCTCTGCGTGCGATCCGGTGGAGGTGTTGAAATCTCCACCCAAGATCACGCGGCCCTTGGGGGCCAAGGTTTCGATCATATCCAAAAGATTTTGCATGTCCTCGCCGCGCGAGGCGGGGGTTTCGTGGCTTTCCAGATGGATATTGGCCATCAACACCCGCTCGCCGTCGATCTTGACCCAAGCCAACAGCGCAATCGTGCTGCCGATGCGCGGTTCGTGGCGGTCTAACCCATACCAATTGCCCCGTCGTTCAATGCGGATCAGCGCAGGGGCCTGAAGGGCGACATCCGACAGGATCGCCGCGCCGTGCAAGCCTTCGGCGTTCTCTTCGCCCGCGTGGTGGCGTTGTTCGTGCACATCGCCAAGGTCAAGCTCGACGAATTCCACCGCAAACAGATAGCCCAGCCCCAAGCGGTCCGACAGGATCGCGATGCGGTCAGTGTTGCCGGTGCGCGCCATGCCGCGGTCCACTTCCGACAGCAAGATCACATCGGCGGCTTGGGCCTGCAGATGGGCGGCGATGGCATCCAAGTGGCGCAGGCGTTCCACGTTCCAAAAGATCAGCTTGGCAGACCCTGTCAGCCCGTCGCGCTGTGGCGCGGGGCCAGCTTTTTCAATCTCGCGCAGCGCAGGCAATTCATCAAAGGCGGCGTCATGGCGCGAAAAGGTAAAGGGGCCTTCGCGCAGATGGGCGCGCAAGGGGGCGGGCACAGGTTTAAGCCGTTCGACCAGACGGGTTTGCGGAGTATCAGACCATTTCGTCATAGCGTGCTCCACGCGGTCCAAGCCGCTTGAGTTGCGATGGGTTCGTCGGTGGTGATCTGGTCGGGCTTGAGCGCCAAAAGCTTGGCAAAGTCCTGCCCCTCGGCGGGGTTAAATCCGGCAGAGGGGTTTTGCATGTGATGGGTCCAAGCATCCACCTTGACCCCCTCGCCGTGGGCGAGCGCAATCATGTCCAGACCCAGATCGGCGGCGGACAGGATCATTTCCCATTGCAGATAGACCATATCCGGCTTGACGGGGTCGCGCAGCACCTCGCTCAGAGCGCGTTCGACCCCAGCCAAGCCCTGAACGGGCCACAGGTCCAACAGATGGTCGGTTGGATCATAGCCGCGCTGGATTTGCGGCGCGCGTTCGGCCAAAGCGCGGATCAGCGGAATCGACCCGCCGCTTAGGATGATGCCGGCAGGCAGATCGGCGAAATAGGTGGCAAAGTGGTCAAGCCCCTTTTGCCCCACCTCTTCGGCGGTGTTTTTCATGTCAAACTGCAACAGAGCTTCGGGATGGGCTAGGGTCAGCAGTCCGGCCAGATCTTCGGACAAGATCAGGGCGGCGTCATGGGCGCGGTAGCGCAAGGCCGATAACTGCGCACCGCTGTGCACGGCGACAGGGCCCGTCCCAGTCGTCTCGCGGTCCAAGGTGTCGTCATGCAGCACGACAAAGCCGCCATCGCCGCGCACCTGCAGGTCCAGCTCCATCGATGCGCCGAGCTTAAAGCCCTCCGCCATGACCGCCGTGCCAAACTCAGGATCGGCCATAGAGCGCCGCAGCCTGTGCCATTTCAACCGCGTCACATGGCCAGAGGCCACGATTTGCAACCCAGAGTTGATTAACATCTTGATTTGCTCCTGCAATTTTCCCACAGTAAACAGCACACGCGTGACAGTTTCTTTCGGGCTTGTGTGAAATTTTCGATGACCTATTTTTGCTTTGATCACAAAGCGATCGGAAAACGACACCTCTATTTCGCTTTCTTGACGGACAAATACGCGCGAAACCCAATAGGATGTTTGGGGCAGTCCTAAAGCGCAATTCAACGACGGGCCGCTTGTCGGAACTGTTTTAAGACGAAAAAAATGCGTTGAAACAAAGGCTAGGGCGTGACCAGCAGCAGAAATTCCCAGCGCCCTGTCCTGGAAGTCATGAAAATAGCCGATGCGCATAGCCTGTTAGGGGGGCTGGCCACGCTATGGCGGATGACCAAGATCGCCTTTCTGACGCCATGGACCGCGAGTCTGGGCATCATGGCCACGCTGATCTCGGCGGTGTTGCAGCTGATCATTCCGCGTCTTTTGGGTCACGCCATCGACTTGACGCAGACTTTGGCGCAAGATCATAGCGGTGAGGCACGCGCAGCTTTGATCACGACCGCCCTTTGGGTGCTGCTCGTCTCGGCGCTGCGCGGTGTTTTTACCACGTTCCAGAACTATTATTCCGAGGCGGTGAACCACCATACCGGGGTTGAACTGCGTCTGCGCTATTACGAACAGGTCCAACGGCTCAGCTTTGGCTTTCACGATTCGGTCCACTCCGGCGATCTGATCACGCTTGGCCTGTTGGATCTTGACGGGGCGCGGCAGTTCTTTTCGACGGGTCTGGCGCGGATCGTGCTGCTGGCTGTTTTGATCGGCTTTGGCGGGGTGATGCTGCTGCAGATCGACCTAGTGCTGGGCCTGCTGGCGCTAAGCTTTGTGCCGGTGGTGGGTTGGTTCTCTTCGGTGTCACAACTGCGGCTGCGGTTGACTTGGCGTGATCTGCAAGACCGCATGGCGGTTCTAAGCCGCGTGATGGAGGAAAACTTGGGCGGCATCCGTGTGGTGCGGGCCTTTGGCGCGGGCGATTACGAGATGGGCAAGTTTGATGCCGCCTCGGACAAGGCGCTGACGCTGGCCCATGACCGGGTGGATATTCGCGTGCGCTCGACCGGGATCATGACGCTGGCATTTTTGGGTTCAATGGGGCTCGTTTTGTGGGTTGGGGGCGAAAAAGTTATGGCGGGCACCCTGTCGGTGGGCACGCTGACGGCGTTTTTGACCTTTATGACGATCTTGCAAATGCCGGTGCGGCAACTGGGCATGCTGGTCAATTCCTTCGCCCGCACCGCGACCTGCGGGGCGCGGGTCTTTGCCTTTCTTGATCTGCGCCCCGCCGTAGCCAGCCCATCGGACGCGCCGGATTTGCAGCTCAGCGACATCGCCTTGCGCTTTGAAAACGTCGATTTCGCCTATCCCGCTGCGCGGGATGCGCCCGTGCTGCGTGACGTGTCCTTTAGCGCGCGCAAAGGCGAAACCATCGGCATCATCGGCCCGCCGGGCAGTGGCAAATCCACCCTCGCCCATCTGATCCCGCGCTATTATGACCTTACGGGTGGGCGCATAACGATAGACGGGCAGGATATCACCAAAGTTAGCCTATCCTCGCTGCGCCGTGCCGCCGTGGTGGTGGCGCAGGATGTTTTTTTGTTCACCACGACCTTGGAAAACAACATCGCTTATGCCGATCCTTGGGCCGGGGTGGAGGCTATCGAAGGCGCGGCCGACGATGCCCAGATCAACGACCATATTGCCGGCTTGTCGGCGCGCTATCACACGCTGGTGGGCGAGCGGGGATCATCTTTGTCGGGTGGGCAGCGTCAAAGGCTGGCCATCGCCCGCGCGCTGGTGCCAAACCCGGCAATCTTGATCTTTGACGACAGCACCGCCGCCGTCGATGCGGCAACCGAAGCGCGCCTGCGGGCCGCTTTGCAAGAGGGCGCGGCTGAGCGCGTGACTTTGATCGTGGCGCACCGCTTGAATTCGCTGCAACATGCCGACCGGATCTTGGTGCTAAAGGAGGGCCGCTTGGTCGAAACCGGCAGCCACGCAGATCTTCTGGCGCAAGGCGGTCTTTACCGCGCCCTGTATGATCTGCAGACGAATGCTGAAGATCGGCAGGGCACATGACCGATCGCCCCACCCCGCCGACCCTGCGCGCCGTGGTGGGCAGCCACCGCATTGCAGAAGAGATTTTCGGCACGGTCTACGACCCAACGATCATCCGCCGCATCGGGGCCTTTGTGCGGCCTTACCGGCGTGAGTTTGTGGTTTCGGTCATCGCGGTGCTGGTCTTTACCCTGACCCAACTCGCTATGCCGATGATCATCCGCCACGCCATCGACAAAGGCGTTATGGCAGGGCCTGCGGGGATGGGTGTCTTGCGCGTCTCGCTGGTGGTCTTTGGGTTGACCATCGCGCTGAATTTTATCGCCAGTCATGTGCAAGAAACCGTCGTGGGCAAGGCGGCCGAGAATGTGCTTTTCGACATCCGCCGCGCCATGTTCGCCCATTTGCAGCGCGTGTCACTTGGCTTCATGGACAAGACCGAGGTGGGCCGCCTCATGTCGCGCCTGCAGGGCGATGTGGGATCGATGCAAGAGTTTCTGGAAACCTCGGTCCTGTCGGTGGGCGATATTGTGCTTTTGTTCGGCATCGTCACGCTGATGCTCTATCTGGATGTGGAGCTGGGGCTGATCACGTTGGCAGTGCTGCCCGTGCTGTTTGGTGTTCGGCTTTACTGGCTGCCTCTGGCCCGCCAGTCGTTTATTGCCGCGCATGAGACCAATTCCGCCGTGAACGGCGCGTTGGCCGAAGGGATCCATGCCTTTCGCACCGTGCAGGCCATGGGCCGCGAGGGGGTGAACGCCAGCCTATACCGCGACAAGGTTCTGGCCAACTTGGCCACCCATCTGCACGCCGCCCGCTTGGCGCAGGTCTTGGTGCCCGTGGTTGATACGCTGACGGGGCTTTCCATGGCGTTGGTCGTGGTGCTGGGCGGCTCTATGGTGCTGGATCGGCAATTGGATGTGGGCGTCATGGTGGCGTTTTTGTTCTATATCCAGCGCTTCTTTGACCCGATCCGCTCTTTGACGATTCAATATTCGGTGATGCAGCGCGCTATGGCCTCGGGGCAAAGGCTGATCGAGGTGCTGGATGTGCCCGTTTCGGTGGCAGATGCGCCCGGGGCAGTCGATCTGGACCAAACCGATGGGTCGGTGGAATTCGACCATGTGACCTTTGGCTATACCCCAAGCCAACCGGTGCTGCATGATCTGACCTTTCGCGTGGAACCCGGCCAGACCGTCGCCTTGGTGGGCCCGACCGGTTCGGGCAAATCCAGCGCTATGGCATTGATCCACCGCTTTTACGATGTAACTTCGGGCGCGGTGCGGGTTGGCGGGCGGGATGTGCGGCAGGTCACCCAAGCCTCGCTGTCGCGCCAGATTGCTATGGTGCTGCAGGAACCCTTCTTGTTTACCGGCACGGTGCTGGAAAACATCCGCTATAACACACCCACAGCCACCCGTGAGAGCGTGGTCGCCGCCGCCACGGCGCTGGGGGCTGATGCGTTCATCCGTGCCCTGCCGAAGGGCTATGACACGATGTTGGGAGAACGCGGCGGCAGCCTGTCAACCGGCCAACGCCAACTTCTAAGCTTTGCGCGCGCCCTTGTGGCCGATGCGCCTATTCTGGTGCTGGACGAGGCAACCGCCAGTGTAGACAGTGCCACCGAACAGCTGATCCAGAACGCGCTGCGCACCCTGCTCAAAGGCCGCACCGGTCTGGTCATCGCCCACCGTCTGGCAACGGTGCGTCGCGCCGACAAGATCATGGTGCTGCAAGCCGGTCGTTTGGTGGAAAGCGGCACGCATCGCGAACTATTGACGCAGGACGGGCTTTATGCCCGACTTTACCGCGCCAATTACGCCAGCTTTGACGATTCCGACGGTGGCGTTTGATCTGCCTGCGCCGTGCTGTCAGACAGATGAGCGACTTACGCAGCGTGTGTGAAACCCTGCGCAGGGCGTTGTAAAAAGCTGCCTGAACGTGTTGATCTGGCCTGATCGTCGTGAAGCAAACGCCATCAAACGGTTGACCGTGATGTTTGCCCAGCATCAGATAAAGGTCGAAAAACAAAGACTATAAGCGCGAACACGTCACCCGACCAATTCGGCGGCCCTGCCTAAAGTGAAAACACAGGAGGAGACTGGCATTTTCACGATCTGTCCTGATCCATGGCTTTTGCGGTCCAACATCGCGAGGGTTTGGTTCGGACAGCCATCAAGACAAGTCTTCGACGCCTTTTTCAAGTCAGTGACCGAGTAAGCCAAGCGCGGCCTCCATCGGACCCCGATTTACGATGATGAGCCCTGAAAAGGGTTGGCTCATGTCTAAAACCAACAATATTCCACCCGCCACGGCGATTGTACAAAAGAGCATGAACAGATTTACCATCTTATTACTTGGCGAGAGTAATGTAAAAACTGCGAATAGAACCGTGAACCAAAAAACGACTATAACGACAAAAGCTGTCGGCACATATGTGTGCGCTTGCGCAACGACTTGCCAGCGTTGCTGAAGTGCGCCCCCCAGCAGTTGTATTGCCCTGGCCTTCAGAATCTTTTGACTGTCGTCTGCAGGATTGAGCACTCTTAATGCGCCGGCAACCGCTTCCATTTCAGGAGAAAAGGAAATGGGCATGATATCAACGCCATCTTTTGGCCAAATTCGCTGAATTTCAGAGTCGACGCCTATTTTCAAAAGGTCCCGCGCCGCATTTGCTTCATTTCCATATTGTGCCAGTACTCGGTCGAGATCAATATAGGATGCGGCATTCTCAGTCAGCCCGCTGTTCAGAACGTCAAAGTTCTTCGATGCAGAACTGACCATCAATCCAAGCACCAAAGCCGCGAGCGTGCCAATAAACGCTGATCCTGATCTAATGGCATCTCTTGAGTCGCCGCTGCGGTGTTGTTCTGGAGAATATTTCCGGATGACATTTCCCAACTGCACGCCTGAGAACATACATGCCCAAGCAATGAATGTTATTGTAATCGTCCCCATCCGTCATTCTCCCTGTCCGCTTGAAAGCGGTTGGCCCCGCGATTTGGTGTGTTATTTTTAAGATGTCGTGGTGTCACTTTTGGATGGCTTTGAAAGCGCCCGTTTCAAATCATCCGTCCAAGATAACCTGAGGTCTGCCCCAAACTCATCTCTATTCCCGATTTCTTGAGAAGCCAAGCCATACCTTAATCTGCTGTGCCTATCTGCAGCCCCTTGTGACTATTCTTTTTGGAGTGAGGCGAGACGCTGTTTTGTTCCTAAGATGAGCGTCTTTCAGAAATTCCACGTTGGCGCGGTATTGTGAGTCAGTCAAGTGAAAAGTCTTTTCAGGTGAAAAACGATGGTTCTGCATTTTCGGACCAACACGCAACGGTTGGTGGTGTTCATTGGCTTGACGTTGAAACCTGATTTCGAGCCATTCTTTCCCTCCAGATGAAGAGAGTAGATGGTCCGGGCATGGAATATCTGTTGTCGCACTTCGCAAATGCAAACCTGCCTTGTAATTTTTGCTTACTCAACGGTCCCGCTGATTTCAAATGAAACCAATCATGTGTTGCAGCCATACTCTTGAACCTTTTCCGGCGTCTGTGCCGGGTTGCAGTCGTTTGGATGCGACATTGCCGTTTCGTTTGGATGTCTTTTTTATCCTGACTTTCGCGTGTCGTGCGGCAAGCATTATCGCCGCGGCGGATCATCGGCAGGCCGGTGGCGATGGTCTGGGTCAGGGCTGTATCTGGTAACGGGCGCGTGCACGGCACGTCTTAAGACGCCCCGCTCATTGCGGCAGACAGCACCCTAAGCGACCTTGCCAATGATCTGAACCACGCCAATGGCAGACTTTAGTGAATCCTATGCGGGCAGTGTGAGGTCTTTTGCCATGGCCAGCGATGGCCCTCTGTCGGATCGCAAGACCTTTGGGCATCTTTACCAACTGGGCGAGGACCCGGGCGTGTTCCCGGATGGCATCAAGGTTGGGCCAGATGGCAAGGTCTGCATCGGGTTAAACTCGGTCGCTTCTGCAATCGTGACACCCCCTTTCAGGGCGGGATTTTCGATGCAAAGCCCGCGGTGTTAAGCCGTCTGTTGCCATCCCATCCGTGCTAGCACCCACCGCTCGACCACGATCACGGCTTGATTGAAGGCCACGGACAGGAGGACTGACACGGTCGCCACACTCCAGATCATGCCGAAATCCAGATAGCCGCGCGATTGGTTCAAAAGGTTGCCCAGACCTTGCCCCGTCGCCAACCATTCCGCGATCATCACCCCCAGCAACGCGCGCGGCACCGTCAGGCGGGTCGCGGCAAACAGCCATGGCATCGAGGCTGGGATCGACACCAGCCGCAACTCGCGCCAAGCCGAGGCGCCATAGGCGCGCGGCAGTTCCATCGCGCTGCGGGGCACTTGGGCCAGACCTTGGGCCAAAAGCACATAGGCCGGAAAGAAGGTGACCGAGATCGTCACCCACAAGGTCAGCGCTGTTCCCCGCCCCAGCATTAAGACCAGCAAAGGCGTTAAGGCCACCAAAGGCATGGTCTGCGTCACCAAAGCCACCGGCAAAAGCGCGCGGGTGAAGCCCGGCTGCAGCCTGCCGCCGATGGCAAGAAGAAAGGCAAAGGCAATCCCAAAGATCAGGCCAAGGCTGGTGATGGGCAAAGTCTGGGCCAAAGCTGCGGCCAATTTGTCGCGCGCCATGGGCGAGGCATCGGAGAGGAACAGATAAAAGAACACATCCCCTGGCGTTTTTGCGATCATCTCGGGCGCGCCAAGCAGCTTGACGACGGCCCACCAAATCGCAAAAGGCAAGGTCAGCGCGCTGAGGGCCATGACGGCTTGCAGCGGCCAAGCCTCGCGCGCGGTTTTGACGCTGGGCGGGGCGGGGTTAAGCGAGATGGCACGGCTTGACCCCAAAAGCCGGGCAGACAAGATGGCAAACACCGCATAGCTTGCCCCGGCAATCGCTGTCGCGACAAGGCCAATCCCCCACAGTCGGGGCGGGTCGGCGCGGCCGAGCGAGCCTAAAAGATAGGCCCCCAGACCCCACCGCCCCCCGCCGCCGAACTCGGCCAGAATGGCCCCCAGAACGGCGTTGGGGGCGGCGATGCGAAAGCCTGACAAGATGGCCGGCACGGCCCCGCGCACCTGCACCAAACGCAGCACGCTGAACCGCCCGCCGCCGTAAGCGCGCACCACATCGGCGCTGCGTTGGTCGTATTGGGTCAGCCCGACGACGGTCGCACTCATGGTGACAAAATAGACGCCGATGGCGGCAAGGGTCACCCGTGCGGTCATACTGTCAAGCACCAGCGCCAGAATGGGGGCGATGACGATGGGGGGCAGGGCGAAGAGGGCGATGTTCACGCCTCGCGCCAGACGCATCAATCGGGGCATAAGCACAAAGCCCATGCCCAACGCTACGGCCACCAGATTGCCAATCACAAAGCCAAGCCCCGAAGCTTGCAGCGTCGCCCAAACATGGTTGGGGTAATCGGCGCGATCAGCCCAGAGTTTGACCGCAATCGCCGATAAGGATGGCAAGGCCCCGCCTGCGATCAGATGGAAACGCCCTGCGATTTCCCATAAAGCTAAAACGATCAAGACGTTGCGCCAAGCGTTGGATTTAGCTTCCATGCAGAACCCCGGCGATCTGGTCCTCCATCTGGTGGAACTGCGGGTCGGCGAACAGTGCGGGCAGGCGCGGGCGGGCGAAAGGGATTGTCACTTCTTGAATGATGCGGCCCGGTGCAGCCTGCATCACCACCACGCGGTCGGCCAAAAAAACGGCCTCATCGATGCCATGGGTGACCAAAAGGGCTGTGGCCCCCGTTTCCGCCCAGATGCGCTGCAGTTCGATATTCATTTGACGGCGCAGAATTTGGTCAAGCGCGCCGAAGGGTTCGTCCAGAAACAAAACCTGCGGCTCTGTCACCAAGGCCCGCGCGATCGCCACGCGCTGGCGCATACCGCCCGACAATTCACCGGGAAGGGCGTCCTCGTAGCCTTTCAACCCGACCAAATGGATCAAATCGCGGATGCGGCCGTGATAGGGGCCAAGGTCGCGGCCCAAGGCTTCCAGCGGCAGCGCGATGTTGCGCGCCACCGTACGCCATGGCAGCAGGGCCGCGTCTTGAAAGGCCACGCCGGTGATCCCTTCGCGCCGGGCCACTTCGGGGGGTTTGCCTGCGATGCGTACGGTGCCGGCATTCAAAGGCTCTAGCCCCAAGGCCACGCGCAGCACGGTTGACTTACCGCACCCCGAAGGCCCGATCAGCGCTGTAAAACTGCCGGGCGCACAGGACAGGGTCACCTCCCGCAGGGCCTCGACGGTCTGTCCGCGACCTTGGTAGGTCTTGCACAGACCGCTTAGGGATATCCCTGCGGGAGAGGTCATCAGATTTCCTCAAGCAGGGTCGTGTCAAACATTTCGCGGGTTGCCGCAATCCCAACCGCCCCAAGGGCTGCGATATTGGCGGCAATCGCCTCTTCCGACATCGAAAAAATGCCCTTGTCGCTGTCGATCAGCGGCTTTTGCGCGGTGTTGTAGAATATTTCGTTGTCAATTTCGCGACCATTGCCCGCGAAATAGGTATCTTTCCACTTGGGCGGCCAAGCGGCTGGATCGGTCAGGTTCTCGGCCCAGCCCTTGCGCGAGGCCCGCAGCCAAGCGACCAGTTCCTTGCGCTTTGCCTTCAGCGTGTCTTCGGTCACCACCACCGTGTCGTTGAACAGCGTATAGCCAAAGTCATAAAGCAGAAACGAGGTTGCCTCTTCGCCCGCGAGTTTGATGGAATAGGGCACGTTTGTGACGAAATCGAGCGTGCCGTCCACCTCTCCCTTGATCAGGGGTGTTGGGTCGTATTCGTAGGGAACGATCGTGACCGAGGCCGGATCAATGTTGTTCATCTTCAACATGGCCTGCACCGAAATGGTGTTGACCGGCGGCACGGCGATGGTCTTACCGACCAGATCAGCGGGGGTTTTCAGCGGGTTCTTGGCCAAAGACACAATGCCCACAGGGTTCTTTTGATACTGTGCGCCGATGATCTTGAACTTGGCCCCCTGTGTGGTGATGGCTTGAATGGTGGTGTCGGGCGTCGTCAGCGTCATATCGGCCTTGCCTGCCACCAAAGTGGTCTCTGGGATCACATCCGGCCCGCCTGCGGCATAGGCCACATCAAGCCCTTCGGCGCTGTAATAGCCCTGATCCATGGCGACATAATAGCCCGAGAACTCGGCATCATTCAGCCAAGAGGCCTGAAAATTCAGCGGCGTTGCGGCATTTCCCATGCGCGGCATCAAGGGCAGGGCGGCGGCGGCGGTTAGAAAGGAACGGCGGTTCAGCGTCAGTCTCATGTCTGGCTCCTTTGGGGGTTGTTAGGCAAGGCCTTGAATGCGCTGCAATTCCTGCAACGGCGGGGTGTCTTCGATTTGCTTAGGGTCCAGCAGGTTCCACTTGACCCCAAAGGGGCGCTTGGCGCGGCGGCCCACGGTGTAAAGCTGGCTGGGGGTGGCGATATAGTCGACAAGAATGTCGGTTTGCGAAGGCGTCAGATTTTCCTGCACCACTTGGCAATCGTGCACGACGGCTGCGACGGGCGTGGTTTCATCGACCAGCCCAAGGTCGGTAAACATGCCCCATTCCAGATCAAAAAACCCATGCCCCTTGCCAAAGCGCACGCCGTCAATCGAGACGGCAGAGGCCCCCGTGACCATGAAATCGAACCTTCCGCGCTTGGCAATCTCGGCCAGCGAGATCGAGCGGCCAAAGTGTTCCATTCCGTCCAGCCAGGCGGCATAAAGCTCGGCCCCGGCGGGAACCATGCCCGGTTCGATCAACAAAAATCCGCGATAGATGCCATAGGTTGACATCACAAAGGGCTTGCCCGCCGCGATCATCCGGCGGCGCAGATCGACGAGGCAATTGTCGGGCGTGATGAAGGCAAACTGGGTATTCTGATAGGCGGGCATGGTGACCAGATGGTCGGTGGCGGTCTCTGATCCTTCGAAATCGGGAATCACCTCGGCGAAGTTCAGATGAAATCGGGTGTCTGGCTTGGCCACGCCGTGCAGCTTAGACCAAATTTGCTGGCGTATGATCTTGGATTTGGACATGATCGACCTAGACCGTTTCTGTGTTTCACAATACTGAAACAATAGTTTCATCAAAGCAAGCGGCACTGATAGATTATGGCAACCCGGCTAACCCTACGGATTCAAGAAAGGATTTCCCGCCTGACCAAGGCCGAGCAAAAAATTGCAGCGCTCTTGCTTGAGAATCAGGCACTGATTGAAACCCATTCCGCCACCGAAATGGCGGCTCTGTCGGGGGTTTCCAAAGCCACGGCAGCGCGGTTTTTCCAAACCCTTGGCTATGCCGACTTTGACGAGGCCAAATCGCAAGCCCGCGAAGAGCGCAACCGCACCCAGCCCTACGCCTATTCGCCCGCCCCCGATGCGGTGGTGCATGGCAGGTCGATTGGCAGCCATCTTGACCTTGAACTGCACAACCTGACCCGCACCTTCGAAGAGATGAAATCCGACACCCTGACCGAAGCCGCCCGCTTGATCGCGGCGGCCCCCCGCCTGTGGGTGCTGGGCTTTGGCGCCGAGGAAGGTCTGGCCCGTCATGCCCGCCTGAGCTTTGCCCGACTGCGGCCCGATGTGCAGATGCTGGGCACCGATCAGGGCGCTTGGGCCGAGGATCTGGCGATGACCGGCCCGCGTGATGTGCTGTTGTTTTTGACCCTTGAACCGCGCCTGCGCACTCTGCCCAACCTGATGTCTTACGCCCGCACCACGCGGATGAACGTGATCACCCTGACCGACCATCGCTATTTCGCGCGTGCGCAGCGGTTTTCCAAACTGGTGATTGGCTGCCATGTCGCAAGCTACGGCACAATCCCCAGCCACACGACCTTTCTATCGGTGCTGCGGCTGATGGCCATAGCCTTTATCGGACAATCCGGCGAGGTTGCCCAACAACGCCTTTCGGTGATTGAAGAGATCAACGAAGAAATTGATGTGTTTGAGTAAGCTGGCCCTAGGCGAGGAATGGAGCGCTTGGTTGCGGATGGCTTATCCCTTGCGCCCCTAGACCGGCAAAGGCGCGGGCAAAATCCTTAGCGTCGCGCCGTGCCGGCTTGCGCCCCGCACGCGCGGGCCCACCGTCCACCGGCCGCATTTGCTGCATCACCGTGATGTCGCGCAAAATCAAGATCAGTGTCAGGCTGAGGCTTGTGATGTGCGAAATGACTTGTTTGGGTCAGAGTGCAAGGTTTCTGCAGGGCGCGGGTAGTCATTGATAAGACCAAAAACAGGCGCTCCGTTAAATCGTCTCCACCAATTTTATGAAATGCGATCAGGTCAAAAAACCTTTGGCTTGGGCCTGTGAATTGCACTTATTCGTTAACTTTAGAGCGGCTTGCAACCTTTGGTATAATGGACTGGCCCCATAAATGCGTTTGTCGTAACGACACGCGAAGTCACAGTCGACCTGCCCAGTTGGGCCGGGGCACGGAGATCAAATGGCCAGTATGCTTTCGATACGATCCAAACTTCTGCTGCTTTTAATGGTCAGCGGGTTGGCAGCTGCTTTGGCGATCAGCTCGATCGGCTATGTGCGATCTGATCAAGCCCTGCGGGCGGCGGTTTGGGATCAGCTTTTGGCGGTGCGTGAAACCAAAAAAAGGCCGACATCCTGCGGTATCTGGATTCGCAAGAACGTGCGTTTGCCGTCTTGGCGGCCCAAGGTCAAGCGCAACAAGCCTTGCCTGAATTTCGCGCGGCACGAGCGTCAGAGGGGGCTTTGCCATCGACGGCGGAGTTGGCTGCGCTGACGCAGTTTTACCAAAGCGATATCCTGCCCAACCTTCCCGAGGCAGGGCGGCCCCTGTCAGCCGGCCCATTGTTGCCGACCGACCCGCAAGGAGAACGCCTGCAGCAACGCTACATCGCCGCCAACCCCCATCCACAGGGCAAGCGCGATCTGTTCGAAGGCCCGTCTGCCGCGGCCAATGCCTATGACGCGGTTCACAAGACCTATCACGCACATTTCTTGGATATGATGCGGGATCTGGGGCTTTACGACATCTTCCTGATTGATGACAAAACCGGAGATGTTCTGTATACCGTTGAAAAAGAAATAGACTTCGCAACCAATTTGACGACGGGGCCCTACCGCAATTCGGGCCTCGCCCAAGCCTTCCGCGCGGTGCGGGATGCGCCGGCGGATCAAAACGGCGTGGTGTTTGTGGATTTTGACCACTATGTCCCCTCCTTTGGCGCGCCTGCGGCCTTTCTGGCCGCGCCAGTGTTTCACAATGGCGATCGGGTCGGCGTGATCGTCGGGCAGGTGTCGATTGACGAGATGAATGCGGCGCTGACCTCTTCGGGCGATTGGGTCAACGAAGGGCTTGGCATTTCGGGCGAGGTGTATCTGGTGGGCGCAGACGGGTTTGCGCGTTCTGACAGCCGCTTCTTGATCGAAGACAAGCCGGGATATCTGGACCAGTTGACAAAACTGGGTGTTGAGCCGTCAGAAATCACCGCCATCGCCCAATCCGGCCATTCGGTCTTGAACCAACATTTCGCAACCCTTGCGGTAGAGCGTGCGCAAAGCGGCGAGACCGGCGCGGATACGATCCGCGATTATCGCGGGATCGAGGTGTTGTCCGCCTATGCGCCGATTGATTTTGGTGGGCATCGCTGGGCGATTATCGCCGAAAAAGATGTCGCAGAGGCGCTTGGCCCGCTGCACGATCTGCGCCGTGTGATCTTGATTGCAACGGGCGCAATCGCCATGGCGATCACGATTTTTGCGCTGATCTCTGCCCGTGCCTTTGTCAGCCCGCTGCTGCGTTTGCAATTGGGGGTGGAACGGCTGTCATCGGGCGATACCCAATTCAAAGTGCCGGTCAAAGGCAATGACGAATTTGCAACGCTCGCCACGGCTTTTAACGGCATGTTGTCAGAAATCGTGCGGCGCAACGGGATTATTGAATCCAAGACCGCCGAATACGAAAAGCTGTTGCGCAATGTGTTGCCCGACACCGTGGCCGACCGCTTTAACGGCGGCGAATTGATCGTGGCTGATACGTTTGAAAACGTCAGCATCATCTATGCCGTGATCGTGGGCCTAGATGTGATCCAGCGCGACCACTCGGCCAATGACATCATTCGCCTTTTGAACGAGTTGATTGACCTGTTTGACGAATCCGCCGAGCGGCACGGGGTGGAAAAGGTCAAAACCATCGGCGACGCCTACCTTGCCGCTTGTGGGCTGTCGACACCGCGCCTTGATCACCGCCAGCGCGCCGCCGCCTTTGCCGACGAGATCCAAAGCATCCTGCGCCGCTTTAACGAGGCCAAGGGCCTGCACCTCACCCTAAGCATCGGTCTGGCCAATGGCGAGGTCGACGCCGGCATCGTCGGGCGCAAGCGCTTTGTCTATGAAATCTTGGGCGAATGCGTGTCGGAAGCGCGCCGTCTGGCGCTGTCGGGCAACGAGTCCAAAATTCATATGAGTGCGGCGATGGGTGCTGCCCTTTTGGCGCATGATCAGGATGAGGCCAAGCGTGGGTGATCTTCTGTCAGAAACCACCGCCCTTTGGACGATTGCCGTCGTTCTGGGCTATCCTGTCTTGGCTTTGGCCTTGGTCGAAGCCTATCGCCATGTGCGCGCGCCCTATCCCGAACTGGCCAAGCTGGTCAATCTGCTGCAAGTTTCGGTCCTGCCCTTTGTCGCGCTGCATCTGCTTTTAAGCCGCGTGGCCGAGGTCCCGCCCGACAGCACGGCGGCCAAGCTGGTGCTGACTGCCCTGTCAATTTCGGGCATCAACGCCCTGCTGTTGGGGCTGAACCTGCTTGTCCGGCTTGGCCCTGTCGCAAACGAGGCGATGGCGCGCACCCCCGGCCTTGTGCTGGATTTGATCCGACTTGTGCTGGTGCTGGTGGCCTCGGCCTTTGTGGCATCCAGCATCTGGACGGTGGACCTTGGCTCGCTGATGGCGGCGCTGGGGGTCGGGTCGGTGGTGATCGGTTTGGCTTTGCAAGACACCATGTCGGGCCTGTTTTCGGGCGTATCGCTGATGTCAGGCCGGCATTTTCGCGAAGGCGACTGGATCGAATTTGGCGAGTCCTCGGGCAAGATCGTCAAGATGGATTGGCGCTCTGTGACGATTGAAACGCTGGACGATGAACGCCTGATCGTCGTTCCCAACTCTGCCCTTGCGCAGGGCGGGTTTACGGTTTTGTCGTCCTCTACCCGCGTGTTCGGGCAAAACATCTATGTCAAGTTCAGCTACGGCACCCCGCCCGCCCGCGCGATTGCTGCGATTGAATATGCGGTGGGCTCGGTCGATCTGATCCTGCGCGATCCGGCGCATGACATCGACCTGATGGAACTGGGCGACGATGGCATCACCTTTGAAGTGACGATCCACACCCAAACCCGCGAAGACGGCGAGGCGGCGACGACCGATTTCTTGCGCCGCCTGTGGTACAAATGCCTGCGCGAAAATCTGCAATTCGCCGGGGCCGCCAATCGCAAATACCGCGACAATGGCCCGCCCAAACTGCAAGATCACCAGATCCAGCAAATCCTTGGCGCGACAGGCGTTTTCCTGCCCGAAGCGGACGGTTTTGCCGAGCTTATGGCGGCGGCAGAGATCGGCCTGTTTGACAAGGGCGAGCGCCTGTTGGAAGCCGGCACGCCCTGCCGCCGTTTGTTCTTGGTGGTTGCGGGTCAGTTGTCGGTCTTGCACGGCGATGACAAGTCAGGGCGCAGCCTGCAGCGCTTTGGCGCGGGCGAGTTCTTTATCAGCCGCTTCCTGCTCACCGGCGCACCGTCATCCGTTGATTTGGTGGCCGAGATGGAAACCATGACGGTGTCGCTGGATTCGATCGACATCATCGACTTTCTCAACCGCAATCCGGCCTTGGCCCGCCAACTGGAACAGGCGATTGACGCGATTGACAGTGGTTTGGCAAGATAACAGATTGTGTTGCATTTAGAACATAATCTCTTTGGAAAGCGGTGCCAGCCGATTGACTGCTGCACATTCCCTTGAGTTTTGCAACACCATGCTGCGGGCCATCGCGGCTGGTAAACATAGTGTTCAACACGCGTCACGCCCTTTGTCTTTTGGGGTGCGCGTGGTGCTTGGTCGGGCTGAGCGGCAATTCTTTATTTTTCACACTCAGAGAATATCTAATAATTTATAAAAAACCTGAGATAGCGAAAATTTGCACTTTCGTGAAAAAAACTTTGATACTCTGTTCCCGAAGGAATTGAGAATTTCAAAATTTATTGATATGATTTTGCGAGGTTAAAACTTGTAGCCCACAGCGACGTCGACAATGTGTGTGTCGTTGTCAGCGTTCCCCCAGATGTCATTGAACACACCCGCACTTATGAAACCGCCGGATGGATGAGTATACGACAGGTCAATAGCATAAATGGTCTGAGCCTCAGATTTCATTTCCTCAAACCGCGTCACTTGGGCGTTAAGTTTGATCTGATCGTTGATATGATAGGACACAAAGGCGAGAGTTGAATCTGGTTCGAGGAAATAATCGTCTGATTTTGTCAAGATAATGCCCCCTGACATTTTGCCTTTGCGCCCTTGCACTTCAAGGTTTGTGCTGTGGGACACGTAGTCGCCTTGATCGAAGAAAGACGCACCCAAACTTACAGACCAATCCTGACGAGCATAGTGGGCAACAACTTCTTTTAGATTGGCCGAATATCCATTAAACTTGTTAACAGATGCTCCGATGTCGATCTGACCAATCTTTCCGTCATATCTGACGCCCGTCATTTCGACATAATCTTGGCCAAGCAATAGCTTCACGTAACGTAAAAAGTCAGGCCCCCCATAATTCGTCGTCAATTGTGATAAGTAGGTGCCGCCTATTGCGGGCACAGTAAAATAGTCTCCCATAACACCGTGTGGCATACCGACAGATATTTTCCCGAACCGGTTTTCAAGAACTGCTGCTGCATAATATGCGGTAAGTCCATCGAGCCCGTAGTCGTAATCAAGACTATGAAAAGTTTCGACACCAAGATTAACACCGATCTTTGCGCCGCTGCTTGTCGGCCAGCGCAAGCCGACGTCACCTGTGCTATGGGCCCAGGTCTCGCTATAACCGCCGTATGACAATCTCTCAACGGATACCATGCCCGAATAGGTGATCTGCACCTTGTCTTGGGCCATGGCGAAAGCAGTCGTCGGGCCTAAAGCGGTAATTGCAAGGGCGATGGTTCTCATTATCGGGTCCATGGGTGTTTTTATCGAAGGTGGTCCAACCATTGGTTTGCCGGAAGGGTTCACGCAAGAAATAGAGGTCGGATTTTTTGCAAAATAGTTTGTATGTTGCAAAATTGTTACCAAAAATGAAACTTCGGAAAGAAAAATTTTCGCAAAAGTGTGTCTCTTCTGATATCGGGTCAATTTCCACAGCCGGGGTTGCGGTGTATGGTGTGGCAGCACCCTCAAACAGGATCACCCCATGCAATCCGTGCGCCTTTATGCCAAGGGCGATCTGCGTGTCGAGCAGATTGCGAGCCCCCAGCCTCCGGGTGAGTTTGAGGTGACTTTAGCGGTCACTCTGGCGGGAATTTGTGGGTCGGACCTGCACAATTTCAAAACGGGCGCGTGGGTGAGCCGGTCACCGTCGGTCGCGGGGCATGAGTTTTGCGGCGTTGTGACGGCGCTTGGGGCCGGGGTTGACCATGTGGCGCTGGGTGACAAAGTGCTGGTCGACAGCCGGGTTCTTTGCGGCCAATGCCCAGCGTGCCGTTCAGGGTGCGGGCAGGTGTGTGAGCGTTTGGGCTTTGTGGGTGAGGTGATCGACGGCGGCTTTGCACAGGCGGTCACCCTTCCCGCGCGCAACGTGCTGCGCGCGCCCAAGGGCGTGCCGGATCGCCACTTGGCTTTGGCCGAGCCTTTGGCCGTGGCCTTACACGCGCTGCATCGCCTCAATCCCGCAGGCGGGGCATTGGTGCTGGTGGCTGGCTGCGGGCCGATTGGTGGGTTGGTGGCGCTGTTGGCCGCGCGGGTGGGGCATGAGGTGGCCGTGATTGACCGAAACCCGCAAAGGGCAGCGCGTGTCGCGCTGGCCACAGGGGGGAAGGTGACAACGCTGGATCAGGCCGCAGAGCGCGGCTTTTTCTATGCTGTCGACACGACCGGGCAAGATCAGATGATCTCGGGTTTGGTGGCCGCGATCAGGGGTTGCGGAACCCTGGCACTGGTGGGCATTGGTCGCGCGACCCCGGTGATCGACCCGGTGCAACTGGTCGAGCGCGAAATCACCTTGGTGGGCTGCCATGCCTTTGGCCCCGAATTGGCTGAAATAGCGACGCTTTTGCCTGACCTGAGCCCCGCTCTGGATGCCTTTATTGCCGAAGAGATCCCCCTGCATGGGGTGCCAGACGCTTATGCGCGCCATCTGGCGGGGAAGGTGGACGGGCTTAAGACGCTGATTTTATGCGGGCAAGGCTAAGTCGAGGTTGGTGCCACAGTGCCGTTAGCGGGTACTTTGCCGCGTCTTATTGGCCAAGCGTCAGGGAAAAGACTTGTGTCCTGTTGGCCGAGATCGGTGCTTTAACGGGTAATTAGCGACTTTTCAGTCCGATCAAGCCTGCCCACAGAGAGAAAGGGTGCGATGCTGCACGAAAGCACAACCGGCATCATCGCGCTGACGCCGACAGGTTGAACAGGTTCGTACAAAAAGCCCCTGAATGTGAAAAGCTGCATCTGGCGCAGGAGGGCGCCCGATCTGCGCGCGGCCCAAACCGCTTATAACGATCAGATTTTCCGATGTGCCAAACCCACAAAGGCAGGCCGATAAGACAAGGGTGAAATTGGCGATGCACCGCCGAACCAATCCTTGACCTTGGTCGCATCTCAGGGGGCGGTCTGCGATGTTATGACCGCAGGGCAACTGGCAGAGGCTTTTGAGCAGGCAGAGAGCGAAAAGCTCACATCGATTGCCAAAGAACTTGACCGGCAAATCGAGTCCGGCCAACTAGGATCAAACGCCCTACGTTCCACGTAGAAGGTGCCTTCGATCCATTCTCAGATCAAATTGATCACATAGAGCATCTCAAGACGCCGGTCATACTGCTGACCTTGCAGTATCTATCGCGTCACGACCTGCCTGAATTTATTCGGGTGCTTAACACCTTCGCAGTCCGCGAAACCGACTTTGCCTTTAGTGACGTGGCTTTTGGTCCTTTGAGCGACATCGCTTTGTCCGAAGACACATCTTATGATCCCGCCGACCTTGCGATCTTGCCACCCATCGCGCTGCGTTGTCTTGCGGGGCAGCCGAATACACCGGTTGAGGTCTTTGAGCACGCCAAAACGTAAAGGCGCCACGCCTTGGCCCTGTCACGACACAAACTGCCCGACTTGCCCCGTCAGACCAAATTGGCTCCCCTCGGCTCGCGCTTGGCATTTGTCAAAAGCGCTTCGCGCAGGGCGGGGCGGTCGGTCGCGTAATCCTGCGTGATGGTGGCGCTGCGCTGGTGGGTCGCCCAGTTTGCGGCCGCCAGAAGGGGGGCCTCTTGGGCTGCCTCCAAGTGGCGGCCCCGAATAAGGTCGGCCATGCGTTCGGCCATCACCAAGGTGGGCGCGTTCAGATCGCCCGCTGTCGCCTGCGGCATGACCGAGGCGTCAACCACCCGCAGCCCCGCGATGCCGCGCACGGTGCCATCAGGGCGTGTGACATCGGCAGGATCACTGCCCATCTTGCAGGTGCCGCAGGGGTGATAGGCACTTTCCAGCTTTTGGCGCAGAAACGCGTCAAGATCGTCTTGGTCGACTCGCCCCTCACCGGGGGCCAGTTCGCGCCCGCGGTAGGGCGCAAGGGATTGTTGGGCAAAGATCTCCCGGGTGTGGGCGATGCAGGCGCGAAATTCCAGCCAGTCGTCCTCGTGGCTCATATAGTTAAAGCGCACGCGGGGCAGGCTGGTGGGGTTGGCATCGCGCAAGCGCACCCAGCCGCGACTTTTTGAACGTTTGGTGCCGACATGCACCTGATAGCCGTGGCCGGAGGCCAAAGTTTTGCCATCGTAGGAAATTGCCAGCGGCAGGAAGTGGTATTGAATGTCAGGATACACAATCCCCGCGCGGCTGCGGATATGGCCGCCGGTTTCAAAGTGGTTGGTGGCCCCAAGGCCCTTATGGGTCAAAAGCCATTCCACCCCGATCTTGGCCTTGCCCAACAGGCTGACATTGGGAAACAGGCTAATGGGCTGGGTGCATTCCTGTTGGATATACAGCTCCATATGATCCATCAGGTTTTCGCCCACTTGGGGCGCGTGATGCACCACCGCAACCCCGTGGTCGCGCAGTTCTGCCTCTGGCCCGATGCCAGAGCGTTTGAGCAAGACGGGCGACATGATCGAGCCTGCCGACAAGATCACCTCGCGCCCTGCACGGGCTTCGCAGGGCTGGCCCTTGACGCTAAAGCGCACGCCGGTGGCGGTTTTGTCGGTGGTGAGAACCTTTTCCACCAAAGCGCCGGTGATGACGCGCACATTGCCCCGCACCATGGCGGGGCGCAGGTAGCCCACGGCGGCTGAGCAGCGTTGGCCTTGGCCCACGTTCATCTCCATCGGGCCAAAGCCTTCGTGCTGGCGTTGGTTCATATTGGGGCTGGCGGCATAGCCTGCCTGAAGGCCTGCCTGCACAAAGGCGTGGTACAGCGGGTTCTTTTCCGGCCCGCGCGTGACCTTGATCGGCCCATCCGTGCCGCGTAGGGGGCCGCCCTCGCGCACCGATTCCAGCCGCTGGAAATAGGGCAGCACGTTGGACCAGCGCCAGCCTTCGGCACCCAAAGCCTCCCACAGCTCGTAATCCATCGGGTTGCCGCGCACCCAGCACATGCCGTTGATGGAAGATGACCCGCCAAGACCCCGCCCGCGCGGCAGGTTGATTTGCCGCCCGCCAAGGCCCGGTTCGGGTTCGCTGACCATACCCCAGTTGAACCGCGCCGTGTTCATCGGGATTGTCAAGGCCGAGGGCATTTGGACGATGACGGCCCTGTCATCCCCGCCCGCTTCCAGCACAAGGATGCGCGCTTTGGGGTCTTCGCCCAAGCGGTAGGCCAAAACACAGCCCGCCGATCCTGCGCCGATGATGATGTAATCGTATGCGCCTTCGTCGCGCGGGGTCATGATACGATCATGTAGTATTTCAGCATCTCGCCCGGTTGCCGCCAATAGCCGCGAAAGCCTTTGGGGATCAAAAAGCTGTCGCCCACTGTGTAGGTGGCGGAAAAGCTGTCGTTTTCCACCGTCACTTCGCCTTCCAACACCACCATGAATTCATCGCAGGGATAGCTTTCGTAAAACTCGGTATAGCCGCAAGAGCGCCAGATACCGGCCTTTACGTTCTCGCGCTCATACCATGCGTGATCCAACCCCACGGGCTGGCCTGAAATCAATTCCGCCGTGGCCAAGGGGGCTCCGGCAGCGGTCAAAAAACCGGTCGGGCCGGTGGGGGTAAAGCGGATGGGATTGGGCATGGGTTAACCTGATTTGATGTCTTGAAAGATGCGGGTTAGGGCGCGTTCTTGCTCTTCGTTGAGCGGTTTTGGGGCCCAAAGCCGGCTGCGCGTTGCGGCATCGGGATAGATGGCCGGATCGGACAGCACGGCGGGGTCAACAAAGGCATTGGCGGCTTTGTTGGCATTGGCATAGCCGATGAAGTCAGAGCATTTGGCAATAACCTCGGGCTTCATCAGGTAGTTGAGGAAAGCATGGGCATTGGCCTTGTTCGGCGCATCCGTCGGCACCGCCATCACGTCAAACCACAAGGGCGCGCCGGTTTTGGGCACGGCATAAGCCAGATCAAGGCTAAGCCCCGCGCTTTTGGCACGCGCTTTGGCGACAGCATAATCGCCCGACCACGCCATCACGGCGCAAACCTCGCCATTGGGCAGGCCGTTCAGGTAGTTTTCATTGTCAAAGGCCGTGACATATTGGCGCATCGCTTTGATCAAGACGGCGGCCTTGTCATATTGGCTGACATCGGTGGTGTCAGGATCAATCCCTAGGTATTTCAACACCATCGGAATCAGATCGCGCGGGCTGTCGTGCAGGCTTAACCCGCAGTCGGCCAGTTTCGCGGCGTTTTCGGGTTTGAAGATTGTGTCGAGGTTGGTCAAATCGGCATCGGGCAACCGCGCTTTGACCAGATCGACGTTATAGGCAAAACCAACCGACCCCCACATATAGGGCGCGCAATGGGCAACGCCGGGGTCCCATGCGTCAAGAATTTTGAGCAGATCGGGGTCAAGGTTTGACCACAGCGGCAAAAGGCTGCGGTCTAGCACATCGAACAGGCCGGCTTTCACCAACATCGGCATCGAGCGGCCCGCCACATCGACCACATCATAGCCTGTCGACCCGGCCAGCAACTTGGCCTCGCCATCTTCATACGAGGAATAGGTGTCATAAACCGGCGTGATTCCGGTTTCTGATTCAAAATCGGCGAGAGTCGTTTCGCCGATATACTCAGCCCAAGAGTAAATGTTCACCGACCCTGCCGCAGCGTAAGACGGGCGAACCCAAGGCAAGCCAATCGCAGCCCCAAGCCCCACCAACGCCGCCCGTCGTGTCAAAGTCATTGCTGCCCCCAAACTTTCGATGTCTATGATGCCACGCTAACCGCGCCGACCTGTCTCTGACAAGCAAGAAGATGAACTTTGCCAGGACTTTTGCCGAGATGGGTGAAAAACATCTGACCCAATCCGCGGTCTTACTAACTTATTGGCATAAAACTAAATATTTTAAGTATACCAACATCCATGCAAAGGGACATCCCCTAGCGCACTGCTCGACCGTTGACAGATAGACAAAGTGTTGGTAGCGTTCACAATCAGAATCCGCGAAAATGGAGCAGAAATATGAGCCGGAAATTTATTGATTGTCGCATGTTCCCGGATGGCAACGGATGCACCATGGTCATGGTGGCAGACAATGTGGAAGAATTGGTGGAATGTGCGATGCATCATTCTGTCCATATCCACCATGCCAAAGATACACCTGAATTCCGTCATATCCTGAGTCAAAGCGTTCATGAAGGCGCGCCGACAGAAAAGACGCCTCCGGCGCAATATATGACGCTGATGGCGATGCGCAGCGAGTCCATGAAGTCGGGCAGCTAAAGGCGATGGGCCTTGAGGTCTGCGTCATGTATTGTGATGAAATAGGCTCTGGTGCGTTGCGTGACGCGCTGGAGGGGTTTTATTGAAAAGAGTGTTCTGCGGGTCCGTTGTTGAAAACGATAACTTCGGCGCCGCGGTCAACGTAAATATTCAAAAAAACGCTGGCCGGAAGGATGAAATCATACCCTCACGGAAAAATGTTTAGAGTGTGCCGATAGGGACCGTCACCTCAAATCTCCAGTCCACGCCTACACCACAGCGCAAGCGTGAACCGTCGTTGTGAACGGTTAAGCTTCGAGCGGCTCTGCGTCGGAATAATCCTGCGTCACCTCAACGATATGGCCGTTCGGGTCGCGCAGCCAAACGGTGCGCCAGCCGGGGATGAATATGCCAAAGTCAAGCGGCCCCAAGGTCACAACGGCTTCCTCGCCCATTTGAGCAAGCAAGTCGTCAAGGTTATCAACTTGGAAGGCAAAATGGCGCAGGGTGCCCGTTGTGGCCAAACCGTCGGCTTCGGTCAGCGGGGCTTTTTTATCGGTCGGGAACAGTTCTAGGTGAATGTCACTGCGTGCGATAAATACAATTTCAAGCTCGCCACCGATCGGAAGGCGGCGGGTGACACGGAACCCGAAATGCCGCGTGTAAAAATCAATGGCAGCAGGCATATCCACACAGTTCAAGGCGATGTGAGCAAATTTCATCCGAATTTCCTTTCTGAAGGCGCTTTGAAGACTCTGCGCACGGGTTTTTCTAGCGGCTAGACTGCTAAGATTACCGCAAGCATACCTATTATTTCCGCAAAGTCATCCCAAACCTAAGGCGGGGACCGCGAAATTCGCGGACCCGACCATTTTAATACTCCGTCACAAGGGCATTAGAGCTGAGCGGATCCGGGCAGGTATTCCAAACGATCAACCGTATACTTTGCAACCTTCGCGTCACCGCTGTCCGTAAATGTCACGTCCCAAGTTTGATAGGCGGTCAACAAGATGCGGTCGCTTTTTGCGGCCGGTGCATTCCAGCGGCTCGCCTCCCAATGCACGGCCACTTTTGCTTCCGTGCGGCCATTGGCTTCTGCGCCCAGCGTCACCGATTCAACTTTGTGCACTTCATCAAAGAAAATCCGGATAACGCCTTCGTACCAGCCCACAAAACCCTCGACGCCCGACAAGGTGGCTTCGGGGAAAACCATCTTCAAATCGCTTGGGTCCAGCATATCGACCAGCGTTTGGGTGGGTTCATGGGTGTCAAGGGCCGCATACCAGCGCGTGGCAAGGGCTTCGGTGGCTTTGGTTTTATCAAACATCGCAAGATCCTTTCGCTGGGCGCAGCGCCCAGCCGTTGTCTAGGGGGAAGGGGGTTAGAATTGGTTTACAGCGGCGCGTGGCAAGATCGGCAGGCTGAATGGCCGATGCTGCGCTTCAAAATCGCGCCGCGCGCTTTGGAGGGCATCGATCGTTCCCACATCCCGCCAATAGGGCGTGACCGCCGGGTTGGGATGGGAAAAGCAGTAAACGCCAACATCGCCGGCTTGCACGGCCTTGGGCAACACGTCATGGCCGAAGTCCATTGGCATGGGATCGCCGTGCAAGATCGCGCGCAGCCATGCCCATTTTGCGACATAGATTCCCATGCTTGCCAGCGCACGATCCGGCGCGTCGGCCATGGCAGGGGGATGGGTTGGTTTTTCGATGAAACGCTTTGCATGGCACGCGCCTTCCACTTCGAAGACACCAAAGCCGGTGGCTTCGGGCAAAGGCACCGGCAGGCTGGCCACAGTCATCGCTTTGCCCGTGACGCGGTGCGCGCTGATCAAAGTGCGGTAATCCATTTGATAGACGTGATCTGCCGATAAAACCAACAAATCCTTCGCACCAGACGCATCAAATTCGTCGGACAAACTGGCCACAGCATGGGCTGTGCCCTCATATCCCGCCGGACCAGCAACATCTGGCCCGTAGCGAAAGGTCAGGCCGTCGCAAAACTCTGACGCCCAATAGGCTTGAAGATGGTTGACCAAAGCCGCAGGGGCCCATTGCGTGCAGACCGTCATCGAGGTGACACCGGAGGCAAGCGCATTGGCCATGACAAAATCGACGATCCGCAAATCGCCCAAGAAGGGCACCGCAGGCTTGCTTTCGCTGGCCGTCAGTGCCCCCAATCGGGTTCCGCGCCCACCGGCCAGAAGAACAGCAATCACGCCGTCCTTCCCGGAGTTTATCTGAGACCCTGTGGCTGGCGCGGCCATGACCCTGGCTCTCAGCGCTTGGCGTCGATCATCTTGATCAGCGTCGAGGCGAGCAAATGCGCATGTCCGCCCGTACGTGCAGTCACAAGGTCGCCGTCCACAACGACGTCTTGATCCACGAAATTTGCCCCATAGGCCAAGGCATCGCCGTGCAGGTTGGGGTGGCACGTCAGGTTGCGACCCTTGATAACGTCAACCACGGGTGCGCACAGCCACAGGCCATGGCAGATGATGCCCTTAAGCAGGTTGGGCTTGGCAAAGGCGCGCTTCAAAAGGTCAGCGGCGGGGGGCATCTTGTTCAGATCGTCGGTGTAGCGCAACCGGTCCGACACGATGCCCGAGGGCACGATCAGTGCGGCATAGGTATCCAGCGTGGCATCGTCCAGCGTTTCAAGGCTGGCGCGGCACTCAAAGGGCGCGTGGTATTCGTGGCCCTTGAAGGTCAGCATGTCATTGCCCCAAAGGCGCGACATGAACTGGGCGTCATAGCCTGCTTCAAGGAAGCGGTAGTGGTAATACCAGATCTCGTGCTCGTAAAAGTCGCTTTCGATCAGGATGGCGATTTTGGGTGCGGCCATGGCTTTTGCTTTCTTGAATGGGTTGTCGTGGAAAGAGGCGTGGCGGCACTTGACGTGCCGCCACAACTTTTATCAGGACAGTGTGATCGACTGGCTGAAGGCCGAAGCCACGATCGCAGCGCGCACATTGGCGTTGGCACCGCGGATCGCCAGCGCGAAGTTTTCGCCAGCTTTCTGCTTGCGGAACACCAAGTAACGCAGGCCCTCGGTGCAGATGCTTTCCAGCTTGGAAGCGTCGATATCCAGCGCGTTTGCGCCCTGTGCGATGGCCGAATTCACGGCGTCGTCCAGGTGCTTGAGGTCTTGCGAGGTCATCGTGCCCGAGAAGGTCAGTTTGGCTTCGCCGCCCGAAACGCTCATCACGTCTGCGTCAAAGCGACGCGAGCTTGGAACGATGCGCACGCGCACTTTGATGTCGCCGTGGCCCTTGGGCAGGTTCACGAACAGCTTGTCTTTGTCGAAGTCGGCATAGTCATGGCCATCGATCCAAACCTGGTCGATGCGGATCGAGCCAACCGGCAGGATGTCGGGCTGAACGCGCAGGATGCCGTCAGCAAAACCACCCGGAGCGGGACGGAAGTAGAAGTCCATCGGCTCTTTGTTCACCAGCAGGTTGCTGTACACGGCGGCCAGATAGCACAGTTCGAAGCTGTGATAGCCAGACATCGAGTGCGAGCCCTTGCCACGCTCTGTGCCCAAAGCAAACGGGTTGCCGTTGGCCAGAACGTTGAAATAGATCCCGCCTTCTTCCACGTCCAAGAACCAAGCGTTGTAGAACGCCGAGCCTTCACGCGCGTATTGCAGGTATTCGTCTTTGCCCAGAACGCCGTTCAAGATCAGATAGGCCAAGATGCCCTGTTCTTGCTGCCACCAAGCTTTGCGGTCGTGCCAAGCATAGCGGTGGAACTTCTGGCCCGGCTCCATCACGCGCTCAACCACGTCATACCAGCCGCCGCGCTGACGGTCAGCGCCGTGGTCGGGCATGGTGACGGCGATTTTCTCGGCCAGATCGACATATGCCTGCTTGGGAACCAAGCTGTTCATACGCATCAGGTTCCAAGAGATCTTCAGGTTGTGACCAACCACGCCACGGTTCTGCTGCCAGCCCCAGCTTTGATCTTTCGACCAGTCGTCAAAGAACTTTTCCTGCACGAAGGGGCTGTTCTCGTAATCCGGGAAATGCTCGGCGATGGTGTCGAAGGTGTATTCCAGGAAGTCGGCGTGCTCTTTTTCACCGGTGGCCAGCCACAGGTTGATCAGATAGGCCGGAGCATGGTCGCCGACCGAGTTCCAGTTCTTGCGCGCGCGGTTGCGGCCAAGGGTTTCGGAATGGGCGTCCAGCATGATCGGGTCGATGTGGCTGTAATAGCCGCCAGCGGGCGATTGGTCTTTGTAGTAGCGGTTGAACAGGTTGATCGTACGACGTGTGTCTTCGTAGATCGCCTTGTCACCGGTGATACGGTAGGTCTGCACTGGGCCAGCCAAAGCGTAGATCTGCTCGTAGCAGGGCAAAGCATCGTAGTCGTCGCCGAATTCGGATGCGAGGATCTTCTGCTCGCCGCCGTTGGCTTTGATATCGACAGCGTGGTACCAATACACGATGTCATCGGCTTGGTCGACAAAGCGCAGGTGATCGCGCAGGTATTCGGTGCCTTTGTTGGCAGCTTCCAAATAGACGTCTTTGCCGGTGACCAGATAGGCCGAAGCAAAACCGTAAACCAGACGCGAGATCGTGTCGGTTTCCTGACGGCCATTCTGGGTATGGGCGCCCGAAGAGCTTAGGTTGGTGCGGTAGTTTGCATAGTCGATCGCGCCGTCGCCGAACTGGGACTTGACGTAGAACTGGCCCAGTTGGTCGATCTGCTTCAGCCACCAATCGGGCTTTTCGAATTCGTAGGACGATTCCGAACGGCCAGCGAACACGATGTGCTTGGCGTCGAATTCGATCTTGGACGCGCTATCGGGATAGAAGACCCCGTAGGCGAACATGAAGCGGCCCGGGGTGAACATGGCGCGCATGTTGTCCGTCGCGTTTTTGAAGCCTTCGCCCAAGTTGCGGATGATTTCCGCATAGGTCGTGGGCGTCATGCCGATGGAATATTCACGGCCATCGCTGGTCTTGAGCATGACGTGATCTGTGGCAGCATCATAGCTGGTCACATAACCTGCGATGAGGTCAGAGAAGCTGAAGTCTAGAGCGTTCATGACTACCTTCAATTTTAAAGGGGTTTCGGGGTAGGTTATCTAGAGATCAGGACAACAATGCTGCGTCCTGAAACTTCGACATGGGCAGAGTTGACAAGAACCTCTTTGCCGGGGGCATTGATGTCTTGCGGTGACGGCAGGGCTGTGTTGACAGCCGTGTACCAAGCCCGCTCGGTGATCTGCGGAACTTCGAAGGTCAGCGGTTCCCAATACATGTTGACCATGACGTGGATGTCAGATTGGGCCAAAGAGCCCGCCACAGTCCAAGCCAAGGCGCGGGCATGGGGGTCGTTCCAACCGGGTTGATCCAACTGGGTGCCGTGCCATGAGATGTCTTTCATGCCACGTTCGTTGACGGCACCGCTGAAGAAACGTGCGCGGTGCACGGCCGGGTGGGATTTGCGGAAAGCGATCAGCTCGCTCCAAAAGCGCAGCATGCCCGCTTCGGTTTCGGCCTGTGACCAATCGAACCACCCAATCGGGTTGTCTTGGCACCAAGCGTTGTTGTTGCCGCCTTGGGTGCGGCGCACTTCGTCGCCCATCACAAACATCGGCACACCTTGCGACAGCATCAGCAGGGTCGCAAAGTTGCGGATTTGCTGTTCGCGCAGGGCGTTGATGGCCGGATCATCGGTCGGGCCTTCGGCGCCGCAGTTCCACGACATATTGTCGTCAACGCCGTCGCGGTTGCCTTCGCCGTTTGCCTCGTTGTGCTTGTTGTTGTAAGACACAAGGTCGTTGAGCGTAAAGCCATCATGCGCCGTGATGAAGTTGACGCTGTTGATCGGCAAGTGACCGTTGGATTGGTACAGCGACGGGCTGCCGGTGATCCGGTCTGCTACATCGCCCACAATGCCCGCCTCACCGGCGATGAATTTGCGTAGCGTGTCGCGGTAAACGCCGTTCCATTCGGCCCAGCGGAAGCCGGGGAAGTGACCAACCTGATACAGGCCAGCGGCATCCCATGCCTCGGCGATGACTTTGGTGTCAGCCAAGACATCGTCCAGTTCAATCTGCCACAGGATCGGCGGGTATTCCATCGGCGCACCGCCCGGACCGCGCGACAAGACAGACCCTTCGTCGAACCGGAAGCCGTCGACGTGCATATACTCGACCCAGAACCGCAAGGATTCCAAGATCATCTTCGACCCAACCGGATGGTTGCAGTTAAACGTGTTTCCGCAGCCTGTGTAGTCGTAGTAATAGTCTTTATTTCCATCTACCAAGTAGTAGTAGTTCAGGTTGTCAAACCCGCGGAACGAGAAGGTCGGGCCTTGGTGGTTGCCTTCGTCGGTGTGGTTGTACACAACGTCCAAGATCACTTCGATATCGGCCTTGTGCAGCGCCTTCACCATGTCACGGAATTCGTTCATGTGCTGGGCTTCGCCAGCAGATTCGCAATATCCCGGATGCGGCGCGAAATACGCCATCGTCGAATAGCCCCAGAAGTTGTTCAGCTTGTTGCCTTCAAACTCGTGCGATTCGGTATCGTCGAATTGGAAGACCGGCAGCAGCTCAACCGCGGTGACGCCCAAGCTTTTCAGATAGGGGATTTTTTCGATAATGGCGCGGAAGGTGCCCGGCGCTGTGACATGCGAATTGCCAGCGCGGGTGAAGCCGCCCACGTGCATTTCATAAATCACCGAATCTTGCATCGGGCGGTTGATCGGGCGATCACCTTCCCAGTTATAATCCAAGGGATCAATCACAACCGAGCGCATCGATTGCGTCAGGTTATCGCCGGGCATGCAAGCAGCGCCGCGGTTCCACAGCTCCATCGAGTTGCCAAGGGCGTAGGGGTCGATCAGCACCTTTTCGGGCGCAAAGCGGTGACCGGGCTGTTTTTCTTCCGGCCCATGCACGCGGTAGGCATAATGCAGACCGGGTTTGGCATCGACAAGGAAGATGTGCCAGAAATGGAACGACTTGTTGCCCTCATCGGTCATCTTGATGACTTGGAAAGGCTCGGTCGAATTTCCTTCGGCGAACAGGAGCAATTCGATCGCTGCAGCGTTCTGCGAGAAGACCGAGAAGTTCACGCCATCGGGGTAAACCGTGGACCCCAAGGGATGGGGATCGCCCTTGGTGGTGCTGAACGCCAGCAGTTCGGCGGAGGCTTTTGCCTTGGCTTTGGCGGGTTTGGGTGCAGTTTTCGTGGTCATTGTCCGCACTTAGCTCCAATATTTTCGGGGTGAACGTTGCCCTCAAGGCTGACGTCAAGCAAGAATGGCCCGTCATGGGCCAGGGCCTGATCAATCGCGCCGCCAATTTGGTCGATGGTTTCGACGCGCAGGCTGGATACGCCAAATCCCGCAGCCAGATCGGCGAAGTTCAGCGCGGGTTTAGACAGGTCAAAACTGGTCGGGAAGGGGCGGCCGGTGATGCCCCGCTCGGTCCAGAATTGCGAGATATTGGCTTGCAGCAACCGGTAAGAGCGGTTGTTACAAATCACAAACTTCACCGGCAGATTGTGGCGCACAGCGCTCCACAGCGCTTGCAGCACATACATAGCCCCGCCATCGCCCGAAACTGCCACAACGGTGCGCCCCTTATGGGCCGCTTGCAGGCCCAACCCACCGGCAAGGGCTGTTCCCAACGAACCGCCCCGCGTTTGGAAGAATTGACCGGGCTCAGAAGGCTGCAAAAATGCCGTCAAAGCCGGAGAGTTGGTCAGCGCCTCGTCAAACACCAAGGCATCGGCTGGCAACCGTTGGGCCAATGCCTTGACGAAATGGCCAAAGTACAGCGAACCGGGCTCTTTGCCGTCGCCGCGTGTTGCGGCGGCTTGGGCTTTGGCCAATTCTGCCGCACGCTCGAGGGTTCCCTTGGCGATGGCGGCCTCGGCTTTGGCGGCCTGATCGGCGGTGCGGGCTGCCAAAATGCTCCCCGAAAGGGCTTCGAGCGTCAGTTTGGGGTCGCCCAGCAACCCCATGTCAACCGGATGGTTTTTGGCGATGGAGTTGGTATCCATATCGATATGGATCGTCTTGGCCCCATCGGCGTAGATCGTGCCCAGTTCAGGGAAGACTTCGGGCAACATATAGGTGCCCACAATCAGGTTCACGTCACCGCTTTGGGTAATCGGCAAGCTGTGCGACCCGAACATATGCCCGGTGGCACCCCGCCACAGCGGGTTGCGATAGGACATGTTCAGATCACCGCCGTCCACGCCCCAGACATCGGCCCCCAAAGCGGCCGCCACATTGGCCAAAGCCGTTTGGGCACCCGAACTTGACACGCCGTCACCGATGAAAATCGTCGGGCGCGCAGCGTTCAAAAGCATCTGTGCAGCGCTGTCGATCATCTCTTGACGCGGCATCACGCGGGAATCGGGCACGCAGGTTGCGAAAACCTCTTCCAGGTTGATTTCATCCAGCATGTCCTGCGGCAAGCAGACATACACCGGGCCCATCGGCGGGGTCAGCGCAATCTTGATGGCACGGCGCAGCACGCGCAGCAGCGACGTTGGGTGTTGGACCATCGTCGACCATTTGGTCACCGGCCGCGCCATAGCGACCAAATCTGCCGCCATTTGCGCTTCCATGGCCTGATAGCGGATGCCTGAATCGCCGCCCAAGACCAAAATCGGGCTATGGCCGCGGTTCGCCTGATACATGGCCCCCAAGGCGTTGCCCAAACCCGGGCTAGAGTGAATTTGCGCAACCGCCAACCCGCCCGTTGCACGAGCATAAGCATCGGCGGCATAAATGGCGATACTTTCCTGCAAGGTCAGCACATAGGACAGACCCGGACGGTCCTCCAGCGCGTCAAGAAGACCTTGTTCTACCGTACCGGGGTTCCCAAAAATTTTGGTAACACCATCAGCCAGAAGCTGATCAAGAATTGCATAATGGCCTGTTCGCGACATGGGTCCTACCAAATTTGACAGTTTAACACGCAAGTGCGTTTGGGCCAGAACATCAGGCCCAAACGCTGGATACTTTGGCCGATTACCAGCCCGACCGCTTCAGATCTTTGGTCAGCACATCCACGAACCGGTCGCCGAACTCATGCGAGCATTGCAGCGAGCGTGCGGTGATGAACGGATAGTCCACGATAACCGAGGTCTGCTTGCCGAAGTTGCCGTGATATTGGCCTTCAGACCCAACGGCGTCCGACAGCAGATGCTCCAAGCAATAGGGCGGCGGACCCATGTTGAAATCGGTGCCCATAAAGCCCGTGCCATCATGATAATCGTATTC
>JBAXLX010000001.1:0-49905 GCA_037134595.1 Pseudomonadota bacterium | reverse complement strand
CATTTTTAAAAAACAGCATTTTCAGTATTGCTGCAACTGCAATGTCATCTAAAGTTCATGATCCATCTCCGGAAAGTTTGGCCCTGTATGGCGGGAATGGCGGGCCAAAGGGTCTTTGTTTGCGCCGCTTACGCTCCAAAACCGACATGGGGGAGGATCGGAAACGACCTGTTTGACGGGCAGGCGAAAAGCAGAGCGCCCCTTGCAAGGTTGGCCCCCAAAAGCTAATCGGGCGCATGACCCAAGTGCATGACAAACTGCTGATCATCGACTTTGGCTCTCAGGTGACGCAGCTGATCGCGCGGCGCTTGCGAGAGTTGAATGTTTATTGCGAAATCCACCCATTCAACAAGATTGACGGGGCATTTTTGGCCAGCTTTGCGCCTAAGGCGGTGATCTTGTCGGGGGGGCCGGCGTCAGTTTACACCGAAGGCGCACCGATGCCACCGGCGGGGCTGTTCGATCTGGGCGTGCCGATCTTGGGCATTTGCTACGGCCAACAGGTGATGATGCATGTGCTGGGCGGCCATGTCGAAGGCGGGCACGGCACGGCTGAATTCGGGCGCGCTTATGTGACTCCCGCAGCCGCCAAGCTTGATCTGCTAGAGGGCTGGTTCCCCCAAGGCGACGAGCAAGTCTGGATGAGCCACGGCGACCATGTCAGCCGCATCGCGCCGGGGTTTGACGTCTACGGCACCTCTCCCAACGCGCCCTTTGCCATCACGGCAGACCTGAAGCGCCGTTTTTACGCCGTGCAATTTCACCCCGAGGTGCACCACACCCCCAAAGGCGCGCAGCTTTACGCCAATTTCGTGAAATTGGCGGGGTTCAAGGGCGATTGGACGATGGGCGCCTACCGCGCCGAAGCCATCGCCAAAATCCGCGCGCAGGTGGGCGAGGCACAGGTAATTTGCGGCCTGTCAGGCGGGGTTGATTCGTCAGTTGCTGCCGTGCTGATTCACGAGGCGATCGGGGCGCAATTGACTTGCGTGTTCGTTGACCACGGTTTGCTGCGCTTGGGCGAAGCCGAACAGGTCGTCTCGATGTTCCGCGACACCTACAACATCCCGCTGATCCACGCCGACGAAAGCGCGCTGTTCTTGGGCGCTTTGGAAGGCGTGTCTGACCCCGAGGTCAAACGCAAAACCATTGGCCGGCTGTTCATCGACGTGTTCCAAAAGCACGCCCATGCCGTGGGCGGGGCGAGGTTTCTGGCCCAAGGCACGCTCTACCCCGATGTGATCGAGTCGGTGTCGTTCAGCGGCGGGCCCTCGGTCACGATCAAATCGCACCACAATGTCGGCGGATTGCCGGAAAAGATGGGGCTAAAACTGGTCGAACCCCTGCGCGAGCTGTTCAAAGACGAGGTCCGCGCTTTGGGCCGCGAACTGGGCCTGCCTGCGTCCTTCATCGGCCGCCACCCCTTCCCCGGCCCGGGCCTTGCCATCCGCTGCCCCGGAGAGATCACGACCGAAAAGCTTGACATCCTGCGCCGCGCAGACGCGGTTTATATCGACCAGATCCGCAAACACGGGCTTTATGACGAGATCTGGCAGGCATTCGCTGCGATTTTGCCGATGAAAACCGTCGGCGTGATGGGCGACGGCCGCACCTACGACTTCGCGCTGGCGCTGCGGGCTGTAACATCGGTTGACGGGATGACGGCGGATTACTATCCTTTCACCCACGCGTTTCTAGGAGAAACCGCAACGCGGATCATCAACGAGGTCAAGGGCATCAACCGGGTGTTTTACGATTGCACGTCGAAGCCACCGGGGACGATTGAGTTGGAGTAGGCGCGCGGCAGGTGACTTGACAGGTGAAGTTCAAACGTGTCACCTGATTTTGGAAAATTCCAATCTTTTCTTGTTTGACCGCAATCCTACCATTGCGAATATTTATTAATACGTAAAATTTTATATGGGAAAGCCGATGGCCCACTTTTCGCCGAAATGGAAAATTAGCTATACCTCTGTGCCGAAGAATGCCTGCACGTCACTTAAAAACATGTTTTATTATATCGAAAATAAATCGAATTTTGTGAATTTGGTGAGAAATGGTTCGGTGTTTCACGTCCACAACTTTTACGGTTGCAAAGCATTCAACCCCAATGAACTATCCGACGCCAGTTCTTACTGGAAATTCGCCGTTGTGCGTGATCCTTTGCAGAGATTGGTCTCTTGCTATCGCAACCGTGTCCTGCATCATCATGAGCTTGATGAACGTTTCATAGCGGCAAACTTTGTAAAAGAAGGCGCGCTTCCCAAACCCTCGCTTGACGTATTTGTCGAGCGTTTAGAACTTTATTGTCGCGCATCACGCAGCATCGCACATCACACCAAACCCCATGTGTTCTTTCTGGGGTCTGATCCGCACCAGTATGACCGTTTGTTTTCGATCGGGGAATTGCCTTTGCTCGTTACTGAATTGTGCGACAGAACGGGAATGGAGTTGAACTTAACGAAAGAGCAGAATCTTGGGCCGCAGATGAGCGTGGCGGATCTCAGCCCAAATGCCATAGACAAATTGCGCGCCTTCTACAAAAAAGATTATGATATATTTGATTTCCAAGGACCGCTGGGAAATTGATCAGCGATAGTATTACCTAAAAATATGTGGACTCAGAGGTGTTGGGCGTCAGTCCTCGGTTTGAAAACGGTCATTTGACTAAACTGGATCCATCAATCTTTTAGCGCGACTGACTTCGGGCGATGGTGTGGCCTAAGGACGCTTTTGTGCACGACAACCAAACTCACCCACCCCGATGCGCGATTTTTCTGCGAAAAATCACTCCCTGCATCGCCGCCTCCATCGCTTCCACATCAATCTTTTGCATCTGCATCATCTCCGCAAAGACCTGTTCCGCCACCGCTCCGCCTGCCGGAAAACCCCTTGGCAGGGCCTGAGGGATGATCTGCCACGACAGGCCCAAAGCGTCTTTGCACCATCTGCGGGAAAGGGGGCTGTCATTTGGACAGGGGTTTTTTGATAACAATCATCAAACTCTGCCGCTTTCGTCCATCGCAAACAGCCGTCAGCGCGCGGCAAACGGCTGCCATAGGACTGTTCAAAACCGTTGCGGCACAAACGGCCGCCGCTTCCTTGGCTTGTTTATCAGACCAAATGCCCCGCTTCCTCTTTGTCGAATGAGACCCCTTTTACGCTGCAAAGCAGGCTTTGGGCACAGCTGTCTGCGCAGCCAAAGCCGTCGCACGCTTTGTCTAAGGGCCTGTGCAAAGACATCGCGGTTAGACTAAAATACAACGGCTGCCCAATCGTCTGGGCATCGCTGCGCAGGCTGACACAGAGAGCACACGTCAGAATTCCATCCCGACGCGCAGGGTCAAGGTGTTGATCTTCGATGAAATATCCACATCTTGCAGCGGCTCGTAAAAGTCGTAGCTGCGGCGCAGGTATTCCACACCGATGAAGGTTTGCCCCGCCACCCTGTAGTCAGCACCCACACCATACATAAGGCCATTGGTGCTTGTGTCGATTTCATAAGCCCGCCGCATATCGGCCCGAAAGTCGGTGTGCGACAGGCCCAGCAGGCTATAAAGCAAAACGTGCCCCGCAGAATAGCCAAAACGGCCCTTCAGGTCGAAGAAACGTTCATATTGGTAGTCATCCTCGAAACGGAAGCTCCCGTCTTTTTCAACCTCATAAACTTTTCCGAGTGTTACGGCCGTCTCCACGCCATAAACCATCTTGTTTTTGGCCCAAAGGTACCCAGCGAAAGCGCCCGTGGTTTGCCCTTCAAGATCATAAGAAAGGTCGATGCTATAATCATCGTCGCCCAGGTTATTTGCCCTTGTCAGGCCACCATAGGCCCCTTTCCAAGGGACATCCTGCGCAGTTGCCGCAGATGCCGCGGCAGCGACGGTCGAAAGGGCAAGAAGGATATGACGCATGGTTTGCCTTTTCGTGAACCGCATGACTTTCGTTGTTAAAGTGCCAACATAGTTGCCAACAATCATCTAAATTATTTTAAACTGCGCCTGTGTCTGGCTTGCAACAAGGGTGATTCGGCATGGTCGACCACCAACCCGCAAAACCCTGCTTCGTCACATCGCTGAACTGTCGGCAGCCGTGCCTTGGGGTAAAAGCCCAGCGGGAAGCATGCCCAGGACGTGCGGGCCATGCAGTGACCGTCCCGCGGTCGCTCTTTTTGGGGGAGCTGTCGCAACACACGACCCCGGCCCTTTCAGTTGACAAAGCCCCATGCATCAGGCCCTTGACGCGGCGTCAGACCTTGCGCCTGATACAAACCGGAGGGTGCCATGCAAGCCGTCAGACTATATGCCCCGGGGGATCTGCGCCTGACACGGATTGGTGTCCCCGCGCCAAGCGCTGCACAGATCGTCATCCGTGTCGAGGCAGCAGGAATTTGTGGAACTGACCGGCACCTTTTTAAGGGAGAGTTTCCCTGTGCGCCGCCCGTCACCCTTGGCCATGAATTCAGCGGCATCGTGACCGCGAAAGGCAGCGGTGTGGATTTGCCCTTGGGGGCGCGCGTGGCTTGCGACCCGAATTGCCCCTGCGGCAGCTGTGCTTTTTGTCGTGCCGGCAAAGTCAACCTGTGCCCCCACAACCGTGCTATTGGCATTCATGACGACGGCGGCTTTGCCACGTATGCCAGCTTGCCCGCCCACCGCGCCCATGTGCTGCCGCCCGATCTGAACCCGCTTTTCGGGGCCTTTTGCGAACCTTTGGCCTGCACGTTGCACGGGGTGGATCTGGGGGCACCAAAGCCGGGTGAGCGGGTGATGGTTCTGGGCGGCGGGGTGATCGGGCAATTGGCCGTGCAATTGGCCAAGCTTGCGGGGGCCGAGGTGATGCTGGTGACCCGCCAAGCCGCCAAGCGCCGTTTGGCCGAAGATATCGGCGCAGATGTCACCGCCGCCACCCTGCCCGGCGCCCTTGCGCTTTGGCCACAGGGGGCCAATCTTGTGCTGGAATGCGCAGGCGTGCCCGAAACGGTGGCGGGCGCGCCCGCCCTGTGTGCCGCGGGGGGGCGCGTGGTGATCTTGGGGGTGCTGCCCAAAGGGGCCACCGTCCCTATCGAACCCTTCGATCTGCTGTTTCGCGAAATCAGCCTGCTGTATTCTTTCCTCAACCCCTTCACCCAAGGCCGCGCCGCGCACCTCATCGCCTCTGGCGCCATCCAAGTGGCCCCGCTTATCTCGCGCCAAATCCCGCTGGATCAGGCCGTCCAAGCCATCAGCCAGCCGCCCCTGCCTAATGACGTCAAAGTCTTGATCCTGCCCTAACCCTTTCATACTTGCCCAAATATCCCGCAGAGGTCTGGAGGGCGCGCAGCCCTCCAGTCATACCGCCCGTGCGACTTTGAACCATTTCACCCTTGCGGTTGCCCCGCGCCCTCGCCATGGTCCGCGCGCAAGGCGCAGGTGACCCATGTCTGACAATCCGCTTCAATTTCTATCCCGCCACACAGACTATCGGCGCTATTTTCTGGGCATGATCCCCATTCAATTCGGCACCCAGATCGAGGCGATTACTCTGGCGTGGCAGGTTTACCACATCGCCCGCCAAACCCGATCCATCGAGGAAAGTGCCTTTATGGTGGGTATGGTGGGCCTGTGCCAATTCCTGCCGATGTTCGCCCTGACGCTGTTTGCCGGCACCGCCGCCGACCGTTACAGCCGCAAGGCGATTGTGATCTGGGCGCTCTTGGCCGAGGCTGTCGGCGTTATCGCCCTGACGGCACTTTCGTTACAACCCAGCGCAGGTCTGGTGCCGATCTTTATCATCGCCGGGCTTTTTGGGGCGGCGCGTGCCTTTTTATCGCCCGCCGCCTCGGCCCTTGTGCCCATGTTGGTCGCACGCTCTGATATGCCCACCGCGATTTCGTTTTCGACCACGATCTGGATGACGGGTGTGATCGTGGGCCCCTTTATCGGTGGTCTATTGATTGCAGGCTCGATCCCCTTGGCCTACGGGGTGACGGCTTTGACCTACGCCCTTGGCATTGCGATGATCGCGGCGATCGGCGTGAACACCACGCCGGAACGCCAACAGGGCCATCCCATCACCCTTGTGGTCGAGGGGCTGGCCTATGTTTGGGAAAACAAAGTGGTCTTCGGGGCCATCTCGCTTGACCTGTTCGCCGTGCTTTTGGGCGGGGCCACGGCCCTGCTGCCCGCCTTTGCCACCGATATTTTGAACGTCGGGCCGATGGGCAACGCGCTGTTGCGCATGGGGCCTGCGGTGGGGGGATTGGCCATGTCAACCTATCTGACCTTTCGCCCGATCCAGCGCAAAGCCGGGGTGAAGATGTTTTTGGGCGTGGCGGCCTTTGGCCTGTCGACCGTGGTCTTTGCCTATTCGCGCTCTTTGCCACTCTCGTTGCTGGCGCTGGCGGTGCTGGGGGCGGGCGATATGATTTCGGTGAACGTGCGCCAAACCCTGATTCAGATCGTCACCCCCGACCATATGCGGGGTCGTGTTTCGGCGGTGTCGGGCCTGTTCATCTCGGGCTCGAACGAGCTCGGAGAGTTTGAAAGCGGCGTTTTGTCGCGCTTTGTTGGCCCCGTTATGGCCGCAGCTTTGGGCGGCATTGGCACGATCCTTGTGACGGGCGGTTGGGCATGGATGTTCCCTGCCCTACGCCGTGCCGACACGCTTGACGGCACGCCGCATGGCTGACGCGCGCCTGACCAAGGCTGCGGTGTGGATGATGGGGTCGGTGGTGTCTTTTTCCCTGATCGCCATCGCCGCGCGCAATGTCGAAACCGTGCATGACAGTTTTGAGGTGCTCACCGTCCGCTCTGCCGTGGGGTTTTGTTTGGTGGTGATCGTGGGCCTGATGACTGGGCGCTTGCACGAAGTGTCAAGCCAACGTCTATCGGGCCATGCCTTGCGCAATATCGTGCATTTTGCCGGGCAAAACCTGTGGTTCATCGCCATAACTTTGATCCCCCTCGCACAGGTCTTTGCGATAGAGTTTACCTCGCCGCTTTGGGTTATTCTGCTCTCGCCGATCTTTCTGGGCGAAAGGCTGACCCCCCTGCGCCTTGGCGCAGCGGCTTTGGGCTTTGCGGGGATTTTGATAGTCGCCCACCCCACCGCGCAAAGCCTGAACTGGGGGGTGTTGGCCGCAGCAGGGGCGGCGGTGGCCTTTGCGGCGGTGTCGATCATGACCAAGCGGTTGACACGCGGGGTGAGCGTGATTGGTATTTTGTTCTGGCTGACCTTGATGCAGTTTTTCTTCGGCCTGATCGGCGCTGGCATCGACGGCCATATCACTTGGCCTACGGCGCAAACCCTGCCATGGCTGGGGCTGATCGGGGTATGCGGGGTGGTGGCGCATCTAAGCTTAACCTCGGCCCTGTCGCTGGCCCCCGCTGGCTTTGTCGCACCGATCGACTTTCTGCGCCTGCCGCTGATTGCGGTGATCGGGGCGCTGTTTTACGCCGAAGCCTTTGATCCCTTTGTGCTCTTGGGCGGCGTTGTGATCTTTGCCGGCATCTTGCTGAACATCCGCGCCCAAAGCTCCATGCCCGCCCCCGCCTAAACCGCAGCTTTCGGGTGGACTGCCGACCGACCCTGCCCCAAAAGGCCGCATAGAGCAAAACGAGATCCACCATGACAGCGCCCATCGCCCAACGCCATCTGACCATGAAAGGCTGGGGCCTTTTGCTTCTTCTGGCGCTGATCTGGGGCGGGTCTTTCACGGCCAACCATGCAGCCCTCGCGCAAATGCCCGTGGCAAGCGTGGTGGCTTTTCGCGTCAGC
Organism: Pseudomonadota bacterium; assembly: GCA_037134595.1. Taxonomy (GTDB): domain Bacteria; phylum Pseudomonadota; class Alphaproteobacteria; order Rhodobacterales; family Rhodobacteraceae; genus Stagnihabitans. The sequence goes on along the minus strand of JBAXLX010000001.1, from coordinate 42,150 downwards.
GGGGCCGCACTTGTGCTGTGGGCCTATATCGCGCTGGCGCGATTGCCCGTGCCCAAGACATGGGCCTTTGCCCGCAGCGCGCTGGTCTTGGGGGTGTTCAACAACATCATCCCCTTTAGCCTGATCGTCTGGGGGCAAACCCATATTCCCTCGGGACTGGCGGGGATATTGAATGCGTCGACAGCACTTTTCTCGGTCTTGCTGGCGGCAGCACTTTTTCCCGATGAACGCCTGGGGCCGCGCCGCCTGATCGGTGTGATCTTGGGGCTGGCGGGGGTGGCGGTGGTGATCGGCCCTGCGGCGCTTCGGCATCTTGACCTGACCTCGCTGGGCCAATTGGCGATCTTGGGCGCGGGGATGTCTTATGCCGGAGCGGCGGCCTTTGGCCGCCAAGCGCTCAAAGGCATCCGGCCAGAGGTTGGGGCGGCAGGGATGCTGACCGCGTCGGCCCTGATTATGGTTCCCGCAGCGCTGGCCTTGGGGGGCCTGCCCCCCCTGCCCCAAGCGCAAACTTGGGCCGCTTTGCTGTATCTTGCCGTCATCGCCTCGGCATTGGCCTACCGGCTGTTTTACACCATCCTGCAACAGGCGGGTGCGGGCAATCTGGGTCTTGTGACCTTGCTGATCGCGCCCTGTGCGGTGGTGTTCGGCGCGGTGCTGTTTGGCGAAACCCTGCCGCCCCAAGCCTTTGGCGGCATGGTGCTTTTGATGGCAGGCATGATCGTGCTGGACGGTCGCCCCCTTCTTTGGCTGGCGGCGCGATTTTCCGCGTGAAAGCGGGCGCAGATCACGCTAAACCCCGATCACCCGCCCCTTCACCGAGGCACAAATACTCCACGGGGGGTCCGGGGGGTGTGAAACCCCCCGGCTTTGGCCACAGGACGCAACGCCGATGATCTATCAAACCGCCCAAGACTACGCACAAGCCCCGCACAAACAGGTGCTGCTCTTTGGCATGTCTGGCTTGGGCAAGACCTATCTGTCGAACCTGATGCGTGGGGCGGGGTGGTTTCACTACTCGGTCGATTACCGCATCGGCACGCGCTATATGAACGAGTTCATCGCCGATAATTTCAAGCGCGAGGCGATGAAAGTGCCCTTGCTGCGCGAATTGTTGATGACGGATTCGGTTTTTATCGCCTCGAACATCACCTTTGAAAATCTCGCACCGCTGTCGACCTATCTTGGCAAACCGGGCGATCCGGCCAAAGGCGGGCTGGCTTTGGGCGAATACCAACGCCGCCAAGCCCAGCACGCCAAGGCCGAGGTCGCGGCCATGCTGGACACCACGCGCTTTATTGCCCGCGCGCAAGACATCTACGGCTATGCGAATTTCATTTGCGACACCTCAGGGTCGATCTGCGAGGTGGTTGACGGCTCTGACGCCAACGATCCGGTCCTGCGCGAGATATCGGCCAATTTGCTGCTGGTCTGGATCAAAGGCTCAGAAGCCCACCGCGACGAGCTGTGCCGCCGGTTTGACCGTGCGCCCAAGCCGATGTATTACCGCCCGGACTTTTTGATGCAGGTCTGGGGCGAGTATCTGGCCCAAGAAGGCAAAGGCCCCGATCAGGTCGACCCCGACGCCTTCTTGCGCTTTGGCTATGCCCGTCTGCTGGAAAGCCGCCAACCGCGCTATGCCGCGATGGCGCGCTGGGGCGTGACGGTGACGGCAGAGGAGGTGGCGGCGATAGCCTCTCCCGCTGACTTTGATGCGCTGATCGCCCGCGCCCTTGATCGGCGCGCTGCCGACCCCACATTTGCCGCCTGAAAACCCCATAGGTTCGCCATGCCCATCACGCTCCCCCAAACTCTGCCCGCCTTTGACGTTTTGCGTGCCGAAGGGGTTATGGTCATGTCGCCCGACCGTGCCGCCGCCCAAGACATCAGGCCGCTCAGGATTGGTTTGCTGAACCTGATGCCCAAAAAGATCCAAACCGAAACGCAGTTTGCGCGGTTGATCGGGGCCACGCCGTTGCAGATCGACTTCCACCTGATCCGGATGAGCGAGCATCAAACCAAAAATACCGCCGCCGCACATATGGAAACCTTCTACCGCCCCTTTGCCGAGGTCGAGGCGAGTGGTGAAAAGTTTGACGGGCTGATCATCACCGGTGCGCCGATTGAACATCTGCCCTTTGAAGACGTCACCTATTGGGATGAGTTGACCCGCGTGATGGATTGGACCCAAAGCCATGTTCATTCTACCTTTGGCGTGTGCTGGGGGGCGATGGCGATGTTGTACCATTTCCACGGCATCCAAAAGCATATGTTGTCCGCCAAGGCGTTCGGCTGTTTTACGCAGCAAAACTTGGCCCCGACCTCGCCCTATCTGCGCGGGTTCAGCGATGATCTGGTGATCCCCGTGTCACGCTGGACAGAAGAGCGCCAAGACGAGATTGACGCGGCTGGTCTGCGCACCCTCTTGGGAAGTGCTGACACGGGCCCCTGCCTGGTCGAAGATGCCGCCCACCGCGCCCTGTATATCTTCAACCACTTCGAATATGACAACGAAACGCTCAAACAAGAATATGACCGCGATGTAGCGAACGGCACGCCGATCAACGTGCCCGCAAATTACTATCCCAACGACGACCCCACCCAAACCCCGCGCAACCGCTGGCGCAGCCATGCCCATCTTTTGTACGGCAATTGGGTGAACGAGCTGTACCAGACCACGTGGTTCGATCTGGCCAAGATCGGCACATAAAGCCCCTCGGCCAGCCTGACAGGGCGGCCCAACACAGGCGAACCCAAGCATGGACTTGCCCTTTGACGGCGCCATCACCCGCTATCTGAAAACCGAAGCCCCCAAAGAGGTGCGCCGCGCTATTGAAGAGGCGGGCAAAGACCAGATCCTGTCCAAAGCCTATCCCTACCGCGAAGAGATCAAGCGCAAAGACTACGAGGCGCTGATGGAGGGGCTGCAATTGCAGATGGTGCGGATGCATTATGATCTAAAGGCCAAGGGCAAGCGGCTGGTCGTGGTGTTTGAAGGGCGTGATGCGGCCGGCAAGGGCGGCACGATCGAAGTGATGCGGTTGAACCTGAACCCGCGCGTGGCCAAGATCGTGGCGCTGGCCAAACCGAGTGAGCGCGAAGCCGCGCAATGGTATTTCCAGCGCTATATCGACCAATTGCCCGCCAAAGGCGAGATCGCCCTATATGATCGCAGTTGGTACAACCGCGCCATTGTGGAGTCGGTTTTTGGCTTTTGCACCGAGGAAGAGCGCGCGAAGTTCTTGCGCCAACTGCCGGAATTTGAACGCATGATTGCCGATGAGGGGATTGTGCTGATCAAGCTGTGGCTAGAGGTCGACCGCGCCGAACAGCTGAAGCGGTTCCTCGACCGCGAGAAAGACCCGATGAAACAGTGGAAGCTTAGCCAGATCGACATCGACGGGCTCTCAAAGTGGAAAGACTATTCCACGGCCATCGCCCATACTCTGGCCAAATCGCATTTCGCCTATGCGCCTTGGACGGTGATTTTGTCAGACGACAAACTGCGCGCCCGCATCGCTGCGATGCAAACCGTGCTCATGGCGATGGACTATCCGGGCAAAGACCCCAAGATCATCGGCACGATTGACACACGGATTTGCGGCGGTCCAGCCTTGTGCGGGCTATAGGCCAAGGGCGCGCGGCGGCCCCGGCTGGGGGGTTTCACACCCCCCAAGACCCCCCGTGGAGTATTTAAGCCTCGGTGAAGGAGAGCGGGTTTTAGCGAAACAGAACCAGCGCGCCCGGGCTCCACCCGACGCGGGTGCGGGTGCCGATGTCAAGAACGGGGCGACCAAAGACGTTGCGCATCGACAGGCGGACGGGGGCGGTGGTGCCGTCTAGCAGAACGTCGTAATAGGTCATGTCGCCGTAATAGACGACCTCTTCGACAGTGGCCATGGTTTCGCGGTCGCTGGCTTGTTGGCCTTCGAACAACAGCGTGGCGGTTTCGGGGCGAAAGCCGATGGTCGCGCCATTGGTGCTGGGGGTGCCCGTCACCTGCTTTTCGGCATCGAGCTGCAGGCGGCCGAAGCCTTGGGCTTCAACTTCGACCTTGCCACCGGCTTCGGACAGGATTTGGGCGGACAGGAAATTCATCGTCCCGATGAAATTGGCCACAGCGCGGGTTTTGGGCAGGCGGTAGAGCCGTTCTGGGCTGTCAAGCTGGGCGATCTGGCCTTCGAACATCACGGCGATGCGGTCAGACATGACCAGCGCTTCTTCTTGGTCATGGGTGACGAGAATAAAGGTGATGCCGACCTGCCGTTGCAGTTTGATCAGCTCCACCTGCATATTCTCTCGCAGCTTTTTGTCCAAAGCCGAGAGTGGTTCATCCAGCAGCAAGACCTTGGGCTTCAAGATCAGCGCACGGGCCAAAGCCACGCGCTGACGCTGGCCACCCGAAAGGGCATGGGCGGCGCGCGCGCCGTAGCCAGACAGGCCCACCATGGCCAAAGCCTCGTCCACGGCGCGGGCTTTGTCGGCGGCAGAGCGCGGGTCTTTGCGCAGACCAAAACCGACGTTCTGCGCCACACTCAGATGCGGGAAGATGGCGTAGCTTTGAAACACCATATTGGTCGGGCGCTTGTTGGGCGGCACGCCGGCCACATCTTTGCCGTCAATCAGCACCACGCCCGAAGAGATGCCTTCAAACCCCGCAATCGTGCGCAACAACGTGGTCTTGCCGCAGCCAGAGGGGCCGAGCAGGGAAAAGAATTCACCCGCCTTGATCGTGGCAGAAATGCCGCGCAAAGCGTGGTAATCGCCGTAATATTTGTGCACATCTTGGAATTCGATCATCGTGGGTTTGCCGGATGTCACAGGAATCCTCCGCTATCTTTGGCACCGGTGCGCGCAAGCCCGCGCCGGCGGAAAAACTCTGCCAAGGCCAGAAGGGTGATCGACACCCCCACAAGAAGGGTGCCCAAGGCCATGATATTGGGCACGTTTTTGGGAAAACGCAATTGCCCGTAGATGAAGGTGGAGAGTAGGGGTTCGCCCGAGCCCAGAAAATTCGCGACGATAAACTCATCCAGCGAAATCGTAAAACAGATCAGCATGGCCGAGATGATGCCGGGCATGACCAAGGGCAGGATGATCAGACGAAAGGTCGAAACCGGCCCCTCGCCCAGATCATAGGCCGCTTCCTCAAGCGATTTATCCAAGGATTGAAAGGCCGAGGTCAAGATAGCCACCGCAAAGGGGGTGCACACCAGCACATGGCCCAGCACAATGGTGAACAGCGACAGCGGAATGCCCACCGACAGCAGCACCACCAGCAGCGCCATCGCCATGATGATTTCGGGCAGCACCATCGGCAGCATGATCAGCGCCATAAGGGGGCCTGCCGCTTTGAACTGGTAGCGCGTGTTGCCGCGGGCGGCGAGCGTGCCCAAAACCGTCGCCAAAACCGCCGTTGACGCGGCCACAAGCAGCGAATTTTTCAGCGCATGGCCCAGAACCGCATCGTGAAAGACATTCGAAAACCACTCGGTCGTGAACCCCTGCAACGGAAAGGCCACGGCGGTGGAGTTGTTAAAGGCGAAGATCGGCAAAATGACAATGGGGCAGTATAAGAACAGAAGATACCCCACCGTGTAAATCCGCAAGACGGGAATTTTCATTTCGGCCCCTTCAGATAGCGGCGGTTCAAGGCAAGGAAAATCACCGACACCAAGCCCACAACCAACATGGCAGAGACAGCGATTGCCGACCCCAGCGCGCGGTTGTCGGCTTTGAGCATTTGCTTTTCGATCATATTGGCAATCATTGGAATTTTACCACCTCCGATCAGGTTGGGCGTGACGTAATCGCCAATGGTCGGGATAAAGACGATCAACACCGCTGCAATCACGCCGGTCATCGACAAAGGCAAGGTGACGCGCAAGAAGGTTGCAAACCGTGTCTCGCCCAGGTCTTGACCGGCTTCCAGCAGCGAGCGGTCGATCTTTTCCAAGGCCACATAGATCGGCAAAATCGCAAAGGGCGCATAGGCATGGGCGAGGGTGATGACCATCGCCTGAAGGGTAAAGCTCATCTGCAACGGGTCGGTGATGATATGCAGCCCCTGCAGGACCGAGTTGATCACTCCGGTGCGGCTGATCATCACGTTCCACATAAAGACGCGGATCACGTAAGAGGTCCAAAACGGGATGGTGATCATGAACAACCACAGCGATTTGCGCGAGGCTTCGACATTGAAGCTGACAAAATAGGCGACAGGATAGGCCAAAAACACCGTCGCCGCCGTCACCAGAACCGACACCAACAACGACCGCGCCATCAAGGTGCGCACGATCGGATCGCTCCACGCGCCCAGATAAGCTTCGGGCGCCATCGTGCCATCGGCCAGTTGCGCATGGCACTCGCCGAAGTAGTTGCACAACTGGAAACGGGGTATGATGGTCAGATAGCCATCGGTCATCACCGAATAGACCAGCGTCGCCGCCAAAGGCGCTGCCAGCAGCAAAATGGCATAAAGGGCCGTCGGGCTGATCAAGGCCAAGCCAGAGGCGGCCTGCGATCCCCAAAACCTTGGGGGCTTAAGCGGTTCAGACATCGGGCACCCTATCGGCTTGGTGGGCTTTGGCCTAAGATCAACCACCTTGGGGGCGGTATGACAAGCCCTTTGATGGCGGGGGCTCGCGCAATGGGCCGCCAAAATTCCCTTGGTTTCGACCCAATGCGTCTAAAGAAAAAGCCCCGCATCGCTGCGAGGCTTTTGGGTTGGACTGGGCCGATACCAGTTAACGCTTAGAGAACTGGAAGCTCTTACGCGCCTTGGCCTTACCGTATTTCTTACGTTCCACCACGCGGCTGTCGCGGGTCAGGAAGCCTGCGGCTTTCAAGGCACCGCGCAGGGCGGGTTCGTAAAGTTGCAGCGCTTTGGACACGCCGTGCTTCACAGCGCCAGCTTGGCCCGACAGGCCGCCGCCGGCGACCGTGGCCATCACGTCGAACTGGTCTTCACGGCCAGCGATGGTGAAGGGCTGGCGCAGGATCATCTGCAGCACGGGGCGGGCGAAGTATTCTGCCATGGTCTTGCCGTTCACCACGACCTTGCCGGTGCCCGGCTTGATCCAGACGCGCGCAACGGCGTTCTTGCGCTTGCCCGTGGCATAGGCGCGGCCCAGTTTGTCGCGCACCGCAACCCGCACGGGGGCCAAGGTCTGCACCGGGGCCGCAGCGCCCACGGCCGATTTCAGATCGTCAAGGGATTTGATATCCGACATGATCAAGCGCTCCGGGTGTTCTTGGGGTTCATCGCTTTGATATCGATGACCTCGGGTTGCTGGGCTTCATGCGGGTGGGCAGCGCCGGCATAGACGCGCAGGTTGGTCATTTGCACACGACCCAGACGGTTGCGCGAGATCATCCGCTCGACCGCTTTTTCCACGACGCGCTCAGGATGCGCGCCAGCGAGGATTTGTTCTGCCGTGCGCATCTTGATGCCGCCCGGGTGGCCGGTGTGCCAGTAATAGGTTTTGTCTTTGCGCTTGGTCCCGGTCATCTGGATTTTGTCAGCATTGATGATGATGACATTATCCCCCATGTCCATATGGGGCGTAAAGGTCGGCTTGGTCTTGCCGCGCAGGATCGAGGCGGCCAGCGTGGCAAGGCGGCCCAGAACAACGCCTTCAGCGTCGATCAGGACCCACTTTTTCACGATATCCGCAGGCGTTGCGGTGAAGGTTTTCATATCAGAACCCAGTGTGAAAGGGCGAACAGCTCGCCATGGTCGAAGATGGGGGCTTATCGCCCAAGGCCTGCAGCGGGTCAAGGGGCTGAAGAAAGTTTAAAGCGTTTTAAAACAGAGACTTATAATATACGGTATTATTTTACCCCATCTGTTTCAAAATCGGCGGGCGCGCTGGATCAGTTCCCGGCCCCTTCGGTGCGGCCGCAGGTTCCGGCGGTGCCACCCGCGTCAAGGGCTGCAAAATCTGCCCTGCCTGCGCGATGCGCGCAAACAACGGGGCCTCTGCTTCGGTAAACACCAGATCCAAAGCGGCCGCATCAAGGCCAGAGAAAGCCAAAGCCTCCGTCACTGCCCGCCCCATGCGCGGCGCGTCTTCGGGTGTCAGCCCGCTTAAAGCCATAACATGGCCCCATCCGCCATCTTGATATTCCACCTGTGCCAAAGCGCCTTGCGCCTGTACCGGCAGCAAGGCGCGCAAGGCCTGATGCAGCGCCTCTGGCAAGAGCGGCGCGGCCAGTCGGGCAATCTGGGCGCTATGCTCTTGCGGGGCGTCTTGGGTCAACATCTGTGCCAGCCAGTCGATAGACCCTGCCGCCAGCACTGTCTCGCATCCCGCGCCGGTGCCAAGGTTTAACCCCAAGGCCAGCCCCTGCCCCGCCAATTGCGCGGCCACCACCCGTCCGGGCAAGGCGGCATAGGGCATGGGCTGGTCAGAAATCGTGGCCAAGCGCTCTTCGCTATCAAAGGCCAAAAGCATCCGCCCCATCGACAGGTCAAACACCCGCGGTTCCAGACTGTCACCCTGCGCCTCTTGCTCTAACACCAAATACAATTCCGCATCGGCAAAGGCGCGCCAAAAGGCCAAGGCCTCGGGCTCGCCGCCCGCTTCCATCGCCGCATGGGCCTGATCCAGTGGCGTCATCGCATCCCCCAAGTTCACACTGCCAGCGCTAAAGCGCCAAAGCCGCCGCATCAAGGCCAATCCCCTGCAATCCTGCGGCTCCGCAGGTTTGATCCCCTGCCAACTAGCCCACGGGGTCAGGCATGCAAGGGCATTGGGGGCCCGCGTCGATACGATGTTGACTCGATGGGTTGATCTTTGCGGCGCGCAGTCTTTGATGCTACAGCCTTGCGGCAAGACTGTGCTGGCAAAGAGGACCTGCGATGAAAGACGTAAAAATCGGCGGCCTGACCGTCTCGAACGACCGACCGCTTCTGGTCATCGCAGGCCCCTGCCAGTTGGAAAGCCTGACCCATGCGCAAATGATCGCAGGCCATATGGCCGAGGTCTGCGCCGCCGCTGGCGCGCAATATGTCTTTAAAGCGAGCTATGACAAAGCCAACCGCACCAGCCTAAGCGGGCGGCGCGGTTTGGGGATTGCGGCCGGCTTGCAAGTGCTGGCCGAAGTGCGCGCCATGGGCATTCCCGTGCTGACCGATGTGCATGACATTGGCCAAGCGCAAGAGGCGGCGCGCGTGGTCGATGTGATCCAGATCCCCGCGTTCCTCTGCCGCCAGACCGACCTGCTGCTGGCAGCGGGCGAAACGGGGGCGGTGGTGAATATCAAAAAGGGGCAGTTTTTGGCCCCGTGGGATATGGCAAATGTGGCGGCCAAGGTCGCCTCGACCGGCAATGACAAGATTATGCTGACCGAACGCGGCGCGAGCTTTGGCTATAACACACTGGTGGCCGATATGCGCAGCCTGCCGATTTTGGCGCGCACGGGCTACCCGGTGGTGATGGACGCCACCCATTCGGTGCAACAACCCGGCGGGCAAGGCAATTCCTCGGGCGGGCAGCGCGAATTTGCCCCCGTCATGGCGCGCTGTGCCGTGGCTTTGGGCATTGCGGGGGTGTTCATCGAAACGCATGAAGACCCTGACAATTCGCCCTCTGACGGGCCGAATATGATCGCGCTCAACAACATGCAAGCGCTGGTGTCCAGCCTGATGGACTTTGACCGTCTGGCCAAAGCCAATCCGCTGCGCCCCTAAGCCACCTGCCCCGCAGCCCAGCCTGACGCCCAAGCCCATTGGAAGTTGTACCCGCCCAGCCAGCCGGTGACATCGACCACTTCGCCCACGAAATACAAGCCCGGCACCGCCTTGGCCTGCATCGTGCGGGCATCCAATGCGTCGGTATCTACCCCGCCCAAAGTCACCTCGGCGGTGCGGTAGCCTTCTGAACCCACCGGGGTCAGCGCCCAGTCTTGCAGATGGCGGGCGATGCGTTCGATCTCGGCCCCCGACAGGGTCGCCATCGGGCTTTCGTCATGGCCCAATTGCCCCGCCAGAACCCGTGCCAAACGCTCTGGCACAAGGGCACCAAGGGCTGTGCGCAGGCTTTGGCGGCCGTTGGCGGCTTTGGCACCGCGCAGGGCCGTGGCGACATCCAGATCAGGGCACAGCGCCAGCCGCAGCCCCTGCCCCTCGCGCCAATAGCTGGAGACCTGCAAGACCGCAGGCCCCGACAGGCCGCGGTGGGTGAACAAGGCGGCTTCTGCAAAGCCCGGCCCTATGGGCTTGCCCGCCGCATGGGCGCGGGCCTGAACGTTCAACGAAACCCCCGTCAAAGGCGCCATCCACGCCAGTTCCTGCTCGGCAAAGGTCAAAGGCACCAGCGCCGGACGGGTTTCAACCAAGGGCAAGCCAAAGGATTCGGCCACCTTATAGCCAAACCCCGTCGCCCCCATCTTCGGGATCGACTTGCCCCCCGTCGCCACGATCACCGAGGCCGCCTGCACCGGACCGCGCTCTGTCTCAACCACAAAGCCCTTGGCGGCTTGGCGCACCTCGCCCAGCGTGCAGGTCAACCACAAAGCCACCTTGGCACGGCCCATATCGGCCAAAAGCATGGCGACGATCTCTTTGGCAGACCCGTCACAAAACAACTGCCCCAGCGCCTTTTCATGCCACGCGATCCCCGCCGCATCAACGCGCGCCACAAAATCCAGCGCGGTAAAGCGTTTGAGCGCCGACAAAGCAAAGCGCGGGTTTTTCGAGATAAACCGCTCAACCCCCAAGCCCAGATTGGTGAAATTGCACCGCCCCCCGCCCGAGATTCGGATCTTTTCCCCCGCTTGACGCGCGTGATCGATCACCAAAACCCGCCGCCCGCGCCGGCCCGCCTCGATCGCGGCCATCATGCCGGCAGCCCCGGCGCCTAAAATTACCACATCCACCTGTTCCATAGCCCCCCTTAGACCGCAAAGCCCGCGCAATCAACGCCCGATGCTTTATGACATTTTCCGCCAGAACCCTCTTGCAGGCCCGCAAGCGCTTCGCTAAACACCGCCGCAGTTGGGGCGTCGCCAAGCGGTAAGGCATCGGTTTTTGGTACCGACATACCTAGGTTCGAATCCTAGCGCCCCAGCCAACTGCCCTAAGATGCACGCGAAACCTGTCAGGCGCTGGCCTTTGGCCCAACCTGTGGCCAAGGAGGCCGAACCTGTGAAACGCAATGTTTTAGCTGCTGGCCTTTTGGCCACGCTGACCGCCTGTGGCGGCCCCAGCGTCAACCTGCGCCTTTACCCGATTGACGGGCCGATCAAGCAAAGCAATCCTTCGCAAATCATCGCTGTCAAGGTCAGCAATCAAACGACAGCCTCGGCCGATATCAGCTTTGTTCTGCCCGGCCCGGGTAAAAAGAACCGCTGCAACGGCACCTGGACCTCTGTCGCCCCCCGCGTCATCGAAAAAGAACGCGGCCTGTCGCTGACGCTGCAAAGCACGGGTGGAAAGTTGAACAAATCGGTCACCGATGTGGGCGGTGTGAACAACGGTGAGATTTACGCCGTCTGCCGCGATGGCACGCGGGTGCAGGGGCAGTTTATCACAGGGTCCGGCACGGAAAGCGGCACGGGAACTGTGACGGATAGTTTGGGAAACACCTATAAATTGTTGTTCTGACGGCAAACTGCCCCAACGACTGCCCCAAGGTGCGGGTGTCGTGGATCGGATTTCCCTAGCACTTTGACAAAAATTGGTGTTCGATGAGTAACTCGTTCAGAGGATCGCATCATGACACTCAAACAGATCAAAAAAGCCGCATCGACTGCATCCAGTGTTCTGGACATTAACGGCGACGGGGTTGTTGATTACCGAGACGCTATAGCTGCTGCCAAGATTGCTGGCGCTGCCACTTTGGGTGCAGGTGCTAGTGTTGCGGCGGGGGCACTAGCAGGTTCGACCATTGTAACTGCTGGGGCCGCTGCAATCGCTACCAAGATTGCAATGGTTTCGGGCGCAGCGGCAGGGGCTTTCATCGCTGGCACATTTGGTGCGACGACGGCAGTGTCCTACACCATGGTACAAGTTGGATCGTTTGTTGTTTTCGGATCGTCAGCAGTTACTTCTGTGAGTGGCCCACTCTTGGCAGCTGCTGCCGGGGCTGGGAGTTGGGTAGGTCAAGTCACCACAGGCAAGATTGCTGGAATGACAATAATCAAATCCATAGCCTTATCTAACGCAGTGTCTGCAGGCGAGGTACTGATCATAGGTGGGATACCAATCGGGGTGACAGCAGCCCTCACAACCGGTTTGATAGCAATTCTAATCGTTGGTGCCTTTGCATACTATGTTCTCACGAAAGATGCTGTTCCTTCTTTGGAAGACGTTTCTGTAATTCCTTCTCCTGCATGACAGCCCATCTTATTTGCTGAGTAGGGATTAGGTATAAGTAATGGAAGAAGAAGGAAATGTAGGGGACTGGTAATACATAGCTTCTCCTCCTCCCTCCCCCCCTTCTCTATCTATATGGAATAACCTCCCAACCTAACCTAGCCTCCCAAGCCGACATCCTACGAAGATAAGCAGGGGAACGAGGAAGCTGAGCCCAGCCCACGAAATCCAACCGGAAATCAGGCTCAACCTCATCAACACCCAGACCTGAAGCAGACACAGCCATCGGCCGCCCCACCACGGCAGTAGAAGCTTCCGCCATGACCTGCTTCAGTTCCCCAACGCGGGTGTAGTCGATGAAGAAGCTATCATGAACCGACAGCACCGGGACGTCTTGACGTGTGAAATGATAATGCACCCTCTCCGCTATTCGACTGTCCACGTTCATCAACCGGATGCCCTGATCAGCACACACAAGCTCTTTCAGGTGAGGGTGTTGCCCAGTGAAAGCATCAAGAAGCACTGACAGTTCTTCGTTGAGCATCCCTTTTCCATAATGATTAGCAGGCCACCCGTCTCGGAAACTCTGAAACGCAGACTTACGGTCCTTCGCGTTCAGGGCTGTCAAGACAAGCTGCTTAACCAATGATCGCTGAAGGGCAGCGGGCACTCCTGGAATAACCAGCCCGTCCAAGGTGTACGGGTCACCTTCCATTGCTACACCCTGTTCAGCACTCAACAAAGACACATGCAGTCCCTTGAAGTCCACCTCAACTGTCGGCGTATCGTTGATGTAGATGCCTCTCCTCAGGTCACTGGGGATCAATTGCCACCAAGCCCCATAGAACCGCCCATTCATCTGCCAAGAGCCACGGCTAAACACCCGTCTGACAAAGTGATGGTGATGATCTAGGGGCTGTATGAACACCTTTCCAAACTGATCCGTCCTTTGCACGACGGGTTCATCTAGGCTCGGTATATCGATGAAAGCATCAACCAAAACCTTGTTGTAGGCTCTGAGTTCGTCTCTCATGCGATTGGTTTCATCAGTGTCCTTGTAGTCATAGATCTTTGTTCCATCGCCCACGACCAGCCCTTCACGCAGGATAATGCACTCCTCAGACTCAATCCGTTTCACGTCATCCCGTGTGGCAGTCAACGATTGAAACATGTCACGCAAGGCCTTTGACCCCCTTATTCTCGTTGTTCTGTTGGTTATCGCCGTGGGTCCCGCATAACTGCCCCTCGCGAGGTCAAGTAGCCCCACATCGGTCAGACGTTTCACGATAGGAATGATCTGCTTTGAAATATTCAGGGCATTATAGCGGCTAGTGGTATCCCAATAGTTCACTGACATGGCCACCCCGATACACAACCGGGGATCTTCTAACCAAGCAACATACAGGTCCAGAAGGAGGACCCTGAACTGATGCCGGAAGCTGGTCTTAGGTCGTGGTCCAGGCGAAGATGCCTTTCGTTCCATATCGAAACAGTAGGCTACCCATAACCTCTCTGCTAACCCCGCGAGTTCGGGATGATCCGACCAGCGATGAACGTCTATAGGCCTAGAGTACCAAGGATCTTCTATGGGGGGAGGAGGAACAGCAATAGCCTCCTTCAGTATCTCAAATTGTTCTTCTTCTTCCATTACTTATACCTGATCAAAGGATAAGGGAGGGGGCCGAAGCCCCCTTCCAGTGTCAATCAGGCGGCATTGACTTGCGGATCTGGCCGATCAACGTCGTTAGCTTGGCCAAACCTCAAAAAGTCAGCCCGTCTTAATGCCACTTGCCAGTATTCACCAAATCTAGCCTCAGCAACAAGCACTTGATTATCGTGCCCCTCGATAGCCTTGATGCTCCGCACGCGATTGGACCTGATCCTTGATGCGGCATGTCCTTGCGACGTGGCTATCCGGAAATTGAACTCCTCAACTCGAGCTTCCAACTCCTCGGACTCTTCTTCAATTTGCCGATGATTGCCGTGAGCTCTTGACCGACACGACCAATTGTAGCCCTTCAGGAAGTAGGGCTGCATGCCAGAACGCTCAATCAAAAGCATTGCTCTGACAATTTCTTCGCAGGTTTGTTGGTCAAGGTCTTCGCCCCGCTCAGAGGCGGCCAAATAGCCAGATTTCAGTATCAGTTTCTGCGTCTCGGTAACGTGAATAGCCATCATGAACTTCCTTGTTAACAGCGACCTAGAGACCCTGAAATTGGATCATGAAAGGTAACGCCAAATTACGCCAAAAATTTTTCCAGAGCCGTAGGCCGCTCAATCGCCAAAGTCGTCTTCTCAATCCCCCTCTCATCGCCTCGACAGCCGTGAAATACAGTAAAGTCACGCCAAAATCAAGATCGTCACCTTAAAGTTGACCAAAAAATCCTAAAGGTTGCATGCACGTGGCCGGAAACCTCATAAAACTCGCCAGGAAAGAAAGGCCCTGACTGCCATGTTTTCGTGGAAAACGATAAAAAAAGGAAAGTCAGGCTCCCCCGGCAGCCGAAGCCACCGAGGGTCTAATGGTCAATCCCAGAACTTCCAGTCGATCTCAGGCATTTCAGGCAAGGACAGGGCGGGCATATCTGGTAAGTCTGGGACCATGGCCTTAGCCATCTCCCATGCCTCACCGGGACTAGCTTTTACTTTCGCCCAGATTTCCTCCTTCGTGGGAACTTTAAGGCCGCATACTTCGGTAGCCGCTGCATCGTTAGCCATAGAGGGATCCAACGCGACGTCGAGTTCATGCAAATCGCGCATCGTATCGCATGAATCCTTCAACTCCCAAGCACTTACCCCAGCGATCACACCGATCCCAATTGCTGGAACGGCTTCCCCGAAGGTAGATGAAACATTTCTTGTTGCATCAAACGCCGTGCGGCGTGCAATGCGCTTCGTTGTGCTTTTGACCACCTCGGCAACCGTCTTCCGTTCACCTTTATAAATCACTGACCGTAGTTCAGGTAGCACAGCCGACGCCCCCGCAACGGCGCTCACCATCGCCGATACACCAGTCGCAACGGACTGCACCGTCACAATCGCTATATTGAGGCACAAGGATATCACTAATGCCAAAATAACTATTATATTCCTGAGCTTACTTAGCATAGTTCAAGCCAGGCTCCCTTATGGAAAGAAGCAACGAAGCTATGACGCAGCCGGTGAAAAGATACAGGCCCCAAGCCACCTCTATCTCGCCTATGCCTATACCCTTTGCTACAATGACACACATCGCAAGGATGAAGATATCGGCCATTGCAAGCTTCCCCAATACCCCAATGACGGGCTTCACTCGCTTGTCCAGAAGTCCAAAGTCAATCAATGCGAGCCCCAAGCATTTCAGCAAAGGAGCAACAAGGGCAAAAAACGTGACTGCGATTGCCAAAAACACATCTTTTTCCCAAAGAGCCTGAAGCCCTGATACGACAGAAACGCCTTTCAGGCTAAAAAGATCCCAATCGAATGGCCAGGGCAATGGAGGTGGCCGAAACAAACCAGTTCTGATAAGCGGAGCAAACTAGGCAGCCGGAAAAAGCACTGCAAGCAGCAGGTTGGCATATTTAGACACAACTTCCATTTTCATTTGGCATTCTTTCTTGTGTATGGATCACGCAAGGCAAAGTTCTCGTTAGGCTTATTGCACCCCCGGCAGCCGAAGCCGCCGAGGGTTGTTCTTACGTCAGTCTACCCGAAACCACATAGTCTGCCAGCACCTGACGATAGTGGGCAGCATCCCGGAAGCCCTGCGCCCTTGCAGCCTCGTCTTCGGCCCTAGCACGAGTGACACCCCCATCATACTGCCTGATAGCGGCCCTCTCCTCGAACGCGTCGATGTCTGGAACGGGTGTCAGGGGTGCCAAGGCAGGCCCACCTTCTCTACGATCTCGCGTTTCTGTTCGTCGCTGATACCAGCCGAATAGATGCCATAGGTCATCCGGTTCTCTGACCTAGCAGACTGGTGGCCGACGATTGAAGCGGTCCAATGCTCCGGCACCCCAGCACGCTCGCACTGCGTCACGAACCACTTTCGCGTCGAGTGAAACACAAAGCCAGGACGATCAACCCCAACCTGACCCTTCAGCTTAGCAAAGCGTTTGGTCACCACCGACACATCTAGTTCGGGAAACAACCTTTCCCCCTCTGGCCGTCGCCCAAGCACCGCTGTCAGGGCAGAGTGCAAGGGAACCAACCGTTCGGCTGCATCGGTCTTTAAGCTGCGAACCGCGTTAGGGCGCACCCAAGCAAACCATCCCAAGTTGCCCTTCCAGACCAGATCTTCCCGCACCAGGCCAACCGCTTCCCCCGACCGCATTCCTGACAAGAGGCAGACCTTCAACACATCGCCAATGACTGCATCAGCTAACCCCACCAGCCTGCGCACCTCTTCGTCCGTCGGGGCCACATAGCTGTGCACCTTGGCCTTGCCTTCGACCCGCACTGTGCTGAACGGATTGGCTGCCAGTTCACCCTGATAGACCACCCAGTCGAGAAAGTGGCCCACCTGAGTGACGATCCGGCGCTGGGTCTGGGGCAAGATCTTCTGACCAGCACTGATCTTCACCAGCTGATCCAGCCCTAGCCCCTTTGCCCGATAAGACTTGCCCACATCCCTTGACAGGTCACCCAACCGCCGAACGAAGCTGGCAGCGTCTTCTCGGGTCACCTGCGCCACCTGCCTGTCACCGTAGGCCGAAGCGAACAGCCCCACACTGAACCGCACGCTCTTGTACCCACCCGGCTGCAGGTCTTTCGCCCGCTTTGCCAGATAGTCTTTGGCCAGCTTAGCCACAGGCAACCGCCCTATGACGACGACCGGGGCGAAGACCTTGGGCGACACGCGGATCGGTTCTGGCCGACCCAGCACCACCCCGTCTCGCGCCTTTGATACGATCTCTTCATACTTTGCGTTCACCTCGGCAGCGCGAACCTTGGCCACCTTGGCGTCACCCGTCTTCAAAGACTGCTTCAACGCAGCCCCTAGCACCGCTTGCATTTCAACCGGGTAGTTGCGCCGATACAACCAAGTCTGCTGCTTGAGGTAAGCATATTGTATCCTAAGAGACATGAGTCCTCCTTTGGGGCAAAGGCCCCATTGCTGTGTTGTTTCTCATTTTTCTGATTTACTTCTTTGGCTTAGAGGGATTCTTGAGAACCATGACTAGCGCAGGCTCTCCATATTCTCCTGCCAAGTCACCTGTCACCGCAAAGCCTGTAACGAAGTCTTCGAACACCTCGTCCACCAGGAACTGATGTTCCGGCACATCGTCGAAGGCTCGTATAGTGACCACATCCCCAGGTCTAACGGGCCCAGGCTTCATAGCCACCGCTCCACCAGCAGCCACACCCCAAGCAGCGTGACCATTGCCAAGGGCTGTACCTTCGCCAAACCCCACAAGGCCACGAACACCCAAAGACCCTTGGGCACCAAAACAAAACCCCCGGCCAAAAGGCCGAGGGCGGATAGCAGTTTCATCTTAAGCTCCTGTTTCTGTTTCTTTATTTAGATACAGGAAGTTGCTCAGTTTTTTTGATTGCTACGAAAACAGAAATGATCGACAAATACCTGAATGCAAACGAGCTGAGGGTACCCCATGACCAAGAAGAAATATCTGTCACACTTAATGACGGTTACGTTGCTTTCGGCGTGCGCATTTGCTGCACCTTCAAGGGTCAACCAATCGTTCTACACTGAACTTGGCACAAATTCATTTTCGCCCAAAAACCTTAGCGAAATGGAGCAATGTGTATATTTTGCATTCTTCGACAATCGCCTGGGTGAGTTTCAAGTTCGACGTGAGGAAACCCGCACAGGCAAGCGAGTTAACATGACCGCAGGCTCATACGACCTAGTTAGCGCGGACATAAATACAGATGGTAGCTTTCAGATTTTCAAGTATTATTCCGCTCTAACGGTGCCTTGGGTTAAGCGAGTGGTTTCCGCAAGCGACGATTGTGCTCGTCAAAACACTTAGGAAGTGTCTCGACCAACTTAGGTATCCAAAGCAATAAACGATAGACTCCAAATTGAGCTTTTCGCTAGGTTGGCTTACTTTCCTGCAAATCAAGTTTTATCGTTGTGCGAACTTCGGGATCAGGCTCGGGTCGAAATGGTCGATGGAAACACAAGACGAAAACTCGGTGACCCGTTCTCCTTGGCCGTGCAAGATTGTGAGGCCCCTCTGTGCGAGCCCATCGGCCTGCTTGGAAATGACCGTGACGTGAAATACCGTCGTTTGCCTTAACTGCCCCAGCCGCTGCCCCACCTTCTTCAACCACACCAGCTTTTCCTCGTCCTTTCTTCCCCTTTCATGGTATCCTAGCGCCCCAGCCAACTGCCGAGAGCTTCACGCGAAACCTGTCAGCCGCTGGCCTTTGGCCCAACCTGTGGCCAAGGAGGCCGAACCTGTGAAACGCAATGTTTTAGCTGCTGGCCTTTTGGCCACGCTGACCGCCTGTGGCGGCCCCAGCGTCAACCTGCGCCTTTACCCGATTGACGGGCCGATCAAGCAAAGCAATCCTTCGCAAATCATCGCTGTCAAGGTCAGCAATCAAACGACAGCCTCGGCCGATATCAGCTTTGTTCTGCCCGGCCCGGGTAAAAAGAACCGCTGCAACGGCACCTGGACCTCTGTCGCCCCCCGCGTCATCGAAAAAGAACGCGGCCTGTCGCTGACGCTGCAAAGCACGGGTGGAAAGTTGAACAAATCGGTCACCGATGTCGGCGGCGTGAATTCCGGCGAGATTTATGCCGTCTGCACCGACGGGGCACGGGTGCAGGGGCGGTTTATCACTGGCTCGGGCACGGAAAGCGGCACGGGGACTGTGACGGATACTTTGGGTAATACGTATAAGCTGTTGTTTTAACTGCCATTTGCCCAAAATACTACCGCAGATGCCGGTGACTTGGGCTTTACGCAAAACGCGCCCTTCACGCCAGCATCATCTTTTGCCACAAACGACGAACGAAGATTTAAAAATAGCCTTTTGGCGGTTCCTGCACCCACTATGGGCGACAGAGCACAAACTTGCACATGGACTGACCAAACGCGCAGATGTCACGCGATACTCTGCATCGGTTCGGGTGCGGCCATGCCCAATCTTCGTATCACCCACCTCGTCTCGCACGATGCGGCGGCCTTCACGTCAGGCACGCTGAACGGTGCCTGCGGCGCCCATCCTCCAACCCGCGCGGCCCCTTATAAGCGACGATACCCGCTTTGACGAACGCCGAGGCCCTTCCCAAACTTGGCAGTCAATGACCAAAAGCTGCGGCGCGACCGGCTCCCTCTCGTCTGGCCGCGATAAGGGTCGCCCGACGGCTTTGGCCTAACCCTTCGCTGGCGCCCCCCCACGATCACGTTCCGCACACCTTGTTAGGGCGGCAACCTGCGCATCTGCGATCCCTTAAAGAGGGCGGTTGCGCGTGTTGGCCGAGGCACGCTTATTTGAAAACCACCCCAAAGTTGCCAACGGCACACCGGCTGCTGACTTTAGGCTTTCAACACTCAGGCCATAACCATCTTCGCAAACCCGCAAAAAATCTCGAAATAGCTGACCGGTGTGGTTCAACAGCCCCTCAAACAGTTGATCTGCCCCGGAGCTCGACACTCCCGCGCTGATAGCAGAGTCACTGACGCCCTGTCTTAGCAACATCGCATGTCCGGATTGCCCAGTTCTCCAAATATGTCGCAACAGCCTTACCCCGCGCGGTAGGGAAGCCCCTCACGCCGACCATGTTCCAAATAATGTTGCGCCGCACCTGCCACTTTTGTTTTAATTGCCACACTATCGTTCGGGCGCGGTCGTTTTGTCATGATCTTCCGATCGCTTAAGGCACCAAGCCGCTGTTGATCAGAAAATCCACTTATCCAAGCTGTTTAGCTTTCCCAAGCCACCACTCCCACTCAAACATAACGATTCGGATCGAGTTTCCTTTCATCATAGTTTGCAAATGACAAAAGGTATCTCAAGATGAGCGGATCTGTTTGCTGTGGTAGATTTTCCGGTTCATCCCTGGCCAATAACGCTTCCACAATCACATCTTTTGTAGACGTATTGATTTCACTAAGAAACTCTCCCAAACTCCCAGTTGCTTGACCTCGAGCTACCGAAACATCGCTTCTGTAGTCGATTCCAGAGACTGAGCGGAGCCAGTCGATGTCATCGCTATCAATGCAGGCGGACATCAGATGAGCAGGCACTTCAAACTTACCAGGTAGAATAGACCGAACATGATTGATGCAACGTGTTCGACATTCACGAGCCCAGCCTGGCTCGCCAATCGCACGGATCACCTTGTTAATTTTACAGACAACCTTAATCGCTTCGGTTGAAAAGCCCACATTAAGCAACCCCACGCTCTGAACAGATGTAGCGTTCAGTAATCGAGAAATATCCCGCACGACATCACCACTCGAGTTTTGCAAATCATGAAAATCTCTAATCAAAACATTCTGGCAACCAAATGCATCCAAAAATTTTTCAATTTTAAAACGATAATCAGGTCGTTCAGGTACAGGATTGGTGGAGCCTTGTCTTATGATTTCCTGAAGAGCACTAGTGGCATATGATAATGGAGAACGCACATACACGATCACCGTTACGTCTCTGTCTACTTTTTTGAATAACGAAGCGATCTGTTCAACGCCAGATTTGCTGATGACTGAAATGTCTTCACCAGAAAAGAAAACATCGCGATCCTTGTTCAAAGACAGTATCTGTTCAATTTCCTTTAAATAGAACCTCTGCTTGGCCGCAATCTCTAAATCGCTTAAACCCGCCGTCTGCCAAATGTGATAAGAAAAATGATCACCAGAGAAGGCCGTATAAAAGGGTATAGAGTGGTTTTCATTCTCTAACGGCGCATACAAAAGTCGCCCGTTATCATATCCATGGAATGCAGATTGGATGGCTGTGCTTCCAGTTTTGTGCATTCCAATATGAAGAAATATTTTACGGTTCGTCTTTTTGCAATCGGTCAATTCATCTTGCATCGCATCTATCTTCCGCTCGGAGCTGAATACAAACCACATCCTGCAACGGAGTGTGGCGGCGTCCTAAACACCTCGCGCACTAGTGTGTCGCATTTCTTCAATGACTGCAAGGGCGTCCTGCAGTCCGCAGGCAAATGCGGACCCTCTTGGTCGTAGAGCAGCAAACTCCGTCGGGTTTACCGCAGGGTGCGCCCAGAGAATTACCCTTTATGGAACAGTCATAAAAGACGAGAACCTCGAACCGACACCGCACTAAATTCTAAACTGGAACGCTTCATGAAAGCACCCAACAATTCCATTTCCGCCGTTTCCATGGTTTAACCTGGTGTGCGACACCATGAGTTTGTTCAGCTTTAGCTCGCGCGGTAAGGTCTACCCTCGTGGCGGCCGTGATCCAAGTAATGTTCTGCGGCGCCTACCTTTGCCTTTGCAACATCGGGATTAAGGACCAAATATTCCTCAGGATTGAAATCTGCAGGTAAGCCCGCCGTAAGCAGTTCCTGTGGAAGCGTGGTCGGTATCTTCACGGCTCTGATGTAATCGCCGACCGTGGCCATAAGCAGTGACACATCGGCATCGGAAAACTCGGGCTCTTCCAAAGACATGACATCTCTGGCTGTCTCACGCAGGCGCTCCGATTCTGGCAGGTGCTCATTCACCCAGGCTGTCTCGACAGAAAGCCTGTTCAAAATCAACGAATCAATATCCGCGATGACCGGATCTTTCCGAAAATCCGGCAATTCGTGAAACTGATTGAGGAGCATTGCTGAAAGATAGGTGGCCCCAGTCTGGGACTGCGCCATAACGATTGATCTGCACTGCCAATAGGAAAAAGATGGATTCACGATCAGGTCATCTTCGTAAATGATACCCGGCGAGACCGGGTCAAGCCCGATGATCTGCATAAACGTAGAAGCCAGAGATTTCTTATGGTGGTCGTAATTGAAAATTTTAACATCAATCCCAGACATTGCAATGAGATGTAAACGCTGGACAGGTAACTTCTCTGTATCCAAAGTTGCGTTGACCCATGTATCAAAGGAACTGCGATAGACGTTAGCCTTAACAATTTGCTTCCAACTTGACATGGCATGATCATAACTATCCCTCACAAAGGCTATTAAGGAAACGTCATGATACTCAGATAGGTTCTTGAGATATTTCAATGTATGAGTATTTAGATAAGAACCCATAAACTCACCCGAGAACACGACCGTTGAAGCCTTGCTTTCGGATAATGCGGCGTCCACAGTCAGCGCAAACTGTTGGTCAACGATATCTTGATGCTGCTGATAGCCGGTCCCAAATTGTCGCGCGCGTTGCATTATGTTGGGAAATAAATTACCGATCCATCCAGTTAGCCCATCGTGCGTCTCTGGGTGGGGATAGGATACGCCCAAACTTTCCAATTGTGCAGCGTTGCGCGACAAAAAGCGTTGCAAGGTGGAGGATCCGGTCTTGCCAAACCCAATATGGAAAAAAATGCGGCGCCTTTTTACCGATGCAGAACGCTTCGGACGCGCTTCTTTCGCATTGAGATCTGCCTTGGCGTCCCCAAGTGGTTCTGCCTTGGCGTCACCAAGCGGCAAAGATGAAAACCTTTGAAGACGGTTTGTACGTGACATTTCGACGTGACGGTTTAACATGTCTATATCAGCTCCTTTAGACACACAGTGTTCCCTCCAATTTGTAGTTATAATACTTGAGTGCATTTCATCTCTAATAACATCTGTTTTAATAAATGGGAAACCACCGTCAATTAGTTTCTGCCAACCCTTATGAGTTGGTGAAAAGTCAACCACTGACTTAGCATCCATATCAAAAAAGTCCCTTAAGTTAAAAACGATTTGCTGAGTCTGATCAGGCAGATTCGTGCTCAGCGGTGAAATGCTCTTTTCGTAAAGATTGATAACCAGTGCCTTATCTCGGTGTACACGTACAGACTCCCAAAATGCGCGCAGGGCGGGCGCACTTAGATTGGCTTGCGACCATCCAAAAAAGAAACTCTGGGCGTGATAGTCCGGATAGACCGCTTCGGTTAATGCAAAAAAACCCGCATCCGCCATCCTAATTTTGTCAAAAATCGGATCCAAGGGCGCAAAGGGCCCTGTAATACTGTCATTCAGAAAATACAGTCGATCTGCTGACCAAACTTGCGGACAGGTTACCAACATATCGGCCCAAACCGCAAAGTCATAGCCGCCGTTCAACCGGATCATCAGGGCATCTGAAGCCGCCAATAGGGCGGCGTCAACGGGAATGTCCAACTCCTCCACCACAAGGCAAACGATGACATAAACATGAGCATCCCGAACCGCGCGGATATAAGCTTTCGTATATTCGGATGCGGTTCCGTAGGGCGCATGCACGACGAATAAGCAAACCTCGCGCTCAGCGAAATCACCCTTTGGTTGCAAAAGAATACGGCAGCTCATCCGAGGCCTGGTTTCATCTCCCATTTCGGCGGTAAAGCGGTTGGGTGACATTTTGTTCAATTGCATGTCATCCCGCCACCATCCCCGTTTGTGGTGTTCGATTTCGGGTTCATGAGCAGCGAGTCGCTCGGCCGTAAGAAGCCTAAGCGCCGAATAGCGCTTGTACATCTTAACAAGGCCCGCGCTGTGCAATCTTTTCTTGCGGTCACTCGAAATACTGGCGCTGCCGGCATGATGCACAAAAACGTCATCGGCAATCACAAGCTTCATGCCTTGATCAATAAGTTTGAAACCCAGATCTTGCAATTCCCAATAGCCTTCCGGGAAGGCCCCCGCGTCAAAACCCCCAACGCGATCATAGGCTTCGCGCCGAATCATCAGGCAAAATCCCGAAAGCAGCGGAACAACAGGATATTTCTTTCGTGAGTTTAGTAAAACCATCGCTGCGGCACGGTCAACATGGGCAGACGCTTCAATAGGCCCGGCAAAGGGTGCAGATGTAACGCTTGTCTTCGGCATGATTGTTTGATGATAGCCGTTGTCTGATAATGGACCCACCAAAGCCGTGGTGGGTTGGCACTGCATTGCCTGCCACAATCCGTCAAGCCACCCCAAAGTTACCCATGTGTCGCTGTTTAAGATCACAGGAAACGCCGACGTGCTATAGGCCAAACCTTTCATCACGGTACGCGTGAATCCCAGATTTTCCAGATTGCGCAGAAGGACGATGTTTGGCTCTTTGGCAACCAGTTCCTGCATCCAGTTGGCTGTGGGTGGATCAGAAAAGTCGTCCACGAGAATAATTTTACCCAAGGCAGGCGACTTGCAATGACGTATTGAATTCAAGCAGGCCTGAAGATCATTCAGGGCATTAAAGACCGGAATGATGACATCAATCGACCCTTGCTCTGGTCCTGCTGCGCTGAATTGAGGGGGGCTGACATTGGGCGCGCAAGACAGGCCAAGGCCATCGACAAAAGACTCAAACCGGGTTTGATCCGCAACGACCTTAAAGAAGTCGAAGCCTTTCTCGAATAGGCTTTCAAACATGGGATCGTTGGGGGTTTCTTCGAGAAGTGCCGCGATGTCGCAGAGGGCATTTTCAAAATCGCCATCTTCAATCGTCAGGCTCAATTCAAGCCAACGGTGCATTCTTTTTGCGGCAGGGATATTGGCAAATTTCGCCATTTGTTTCAAGCAAAGATCCCGATTTCCCTCTCTGCGTGCCGCTTCCGCCAAAAGGATTATAGCATCCAAATTTTGGGATTCATGCTCCAGTGCGGTTTGCGCATGATAGGCCGCCAAGTGGGTTGCCGATAAAATAAGGCAGGTGCGGGCCAAAGCGGTATGAAGGAATGGATCGTTTGGCGCTAAGTTTAAGCCTAGGCGAAACGCCGCATAGGCATCAGCAGGCTTGGCCTCGCTCAATAGCGACAACCCCTTCGATACCAGCGAAGGCGCAGCAATTAACGAGTTTTTTTGTTGCTTTGCCACTCGATACTCCCGCCTGTCCACCTGATGATCTGAGCAAGTCGTATTTTGCATGGATCGGAGCAGATCAATCCTGATATGTTTCATATGGGTCCAAATTATCCCTACTCAAACATCTGTTTTGGCACACCTGCGATTTTGTAAAACGAATTTATTGACAAAAATAAGTTCCGGTATCCTGACGAAAAACATACGCTATGCTAATGAATCGGATGGAAACTCGGGGTCATCATAAACTTTAAATGTTGTGACGCTCGGGAGCATGAATGTCGCCAAACCCCAGAGAAAATTGAGGGGATTTATGCCGGAAATCATAGGACAGGGTTGCCGCCCCGCCGTCAAATGTATAGCCCAGCCCAGCATCCCAACCGATACTGTTGTCATCGAAAAAATACGTGACACCCGCTGCGGCAACCACGTCGTCCAGCTCGTCAGAAGACAGCACTTTGGTCGTTACGCCTAACTTGGGTGTTTCCGTGCCGAAATTGTATGAAAAACCGATCACAATTCCAGGAGCGGCGTAAACAGGCACCGTCGATAGGATTAAGTAAAGTGCAGTAGCACTTAAGATTTTAAACTCATATTTCATTAAGTGAACTACCCTTTCGTCACAGCTTACCCACAGCAGTTACCGGTTTTTATCATTCACTTCTCATCTCAGTCAATTTAACCTTTGGATTTTTATAGATGAACTTCGGGTGGACAGAGAGAAATCTAGGTTCATGAGAAGCACTTTCATCCTATTTATTTCACTTTGGAGAATGACGGTTTTTCTCGGCCCTGTCCGGGGTGGGTCACTTGACGTCACTGGGAACCTTGCAATTCCACCTTGCGGATGAAGCACCGCAGGTGTCTGTCTGAACAAGATGGCCTGTGCCGCCTGAAACTGATCGACCTCGTTGATCTGCGTCCCGCGGTGGTGCGGCAGACGGATCTGATCACCTGAAAGGTGTTTGAGCGGGCATGATCGGGCGTCTTTACATCGGTGTCCGGGCGGGCGGCCATACCCAGCACCG
Organism: Pseudomonadota bacterium; assembly: GCA_037134595.1. GTDB lineage: Bacteria > Pseudomonadota > Alphaproteobacteria > Rhodobacterales > Rhodobacteraceae > Stagnihabitans. The sequence goes on along the minus strand of JBAXLX010000001.1, from coordinate 15,896 downwards.
CTTGGGCCGCTGCGCGGGTCGGATGGCTGGGCACCTGCATCTTTCCCCACATGGGGTCAAAGAGCAACCGATAGGGAATTGATGGCGCGACTGCTTCAAAACGGTCCCGTCTGGCAACACAACCGGCGCACAGATCGCCGCGTTCAGGGGGCGAGGGTCTGACGATCCTTTAGGCCAAGCCTGTGTTGCAGCCTGTCCTTCGGCCGGTGGATGCCGCAACGGGTGTCTGCTTTATCCATCCGCCGGAACTGCCCGCGCGGCCCAAGGCGATTGGCCAGAAGATGTTCGGTCAAGACGGGAAGGCGGCCGTGACCAACCAGCCCCGTGTCGATCACCGGCAGGGGGCGCGCCCGTTGCACCCGCGTGTGGCTCTGTGCCACCTGTGCGCCTTGATCTCATCGCGCCAGCATCTTTGCCGCTTGGTCCGGATGCCCACCGCTTGGTCCCTGAGAAGCTCCCGTCTTCGCCTTCGCGCGGCTCGTGTACTTTGGCAAGGCATTGCAGGTTAGGCGCAAGGCGGGAAGGTGGGGGCTTGGAACCGCTTACCGCCTGTGCGCTTGCCGAGGGCAACGGGATTAGGGCTCATATTGTCTTTCAGAGTTTTGCAACGCGCCCAGAGGTGCACCGCTTAGACTGTCGCGCGGCAGGCTTGAAACGCGCGTAGCTTTGCCCGCCTTCAACACCGACATCGCGCAGCCACGACTTCGATCAAGCGCTCTGCGCCAGTGGTCGTGTCGGTGAAGTTTTCCAAAGGACAAAGGGTCTGACTTGCCAAAGCCACGGCGAGAACTTTCTCAAGAAGCTTAAGATTGCCTGCGGCGCACGGGTTTGCCAGCAGTTGCTGCCCCTTCAAGTCCCTAAACTTGACCAAGCGAAACAAGTTCAGGCGGCTGTGACGATGGGCTCGACCAGCCAAGCCACGAAAGCAAGGCTGACGATGAGGGGCATTGGTGCGCTTTATCCCATGCCCACGGTTTACACCGCCCCGGTGTTGGGCGATAAGTTTTGCCAAGGTTTGGTCTGTTGGGACGCTTGCGAGGGTGCCGTTGCAAAGGCGGGCATAGGAGCGGGTCCTATCAGACTTACCAATGCATGACTCGTCATGAAAACAAACGGTTGTAATCACCATGCTGCTTTTGATCGATAACTACGACAGTTTCACCTACAACCTTGTCCATTATCTGGGTGAGTTGGGGGAAGATGTGCGCGTGGTGCGCAATGATGCGATGGATGTGCAAGCGGTCATCGCACTGGGGCCTGAGGCGATTGTGCTGTCGCCGGGGCCTTGTGATCCTGATCAGGCGGGGATTTGCTTGGCCCTGACTTTGGCGGCGGCTGAAACGAACACGCCTTTGTTGGGGGTGTGCTTGGGCCATCAGACCATTGGCCAAGCCTTTGGCGGCAAAGTGGTGCGGTGTCATGAGATTGTGCATGGCAAGATGGGGGCCATGCTGCATGAGGGGCAGGGCATGTTTGGCGGCTTGCCCTCGCCCTTTATGGCGACGCGGTATCATTCGCTGGTGGTGGAACGCGCCTCGTTGCCGGACTGTCTTGACGTGACGGCTTGGCTGGAAGACGGCACGATCATGGGGCTGCGCCATAAAACCAAACCCATTGAAGGCGTGCAGTTTCACCCCGAAAGCATCGCATCCGAACATGGGCACCGCTTGTTGCAGAATTTCCTGACGCGCCACAAGGCCAAGGTGGCGGCATGAGTGAAACGCTAAAACCCCTGATCGGCCTTGCCGCCGAACGCCCCCTGACCCGGGCCGAGGCGGAACTGGCCTTTACCGCGCTGTTTGACGGCGATGCCACGCCCGCCCAGATGGGCGGGTTGCTCATGGCGCTGCGCACGCGCGGCGAGACGGTGGATGAATTTGCCGCAGCCGCCAGCGTCATGCGGGCCAAATGCCATGCCGTGCGTGCGCCCGCAGGGGCGATGGATATCGTGGGCACCGGCGGCGATGGCAAGGGCACGCTGAACATCTCGACCGCGACCGCCTTTGTTGTGGCGGGGGCTGGCGTGCCTGTCGCCAAACACGGCAATCGCAACCTGTCGTCGAAATCCGGTGCCGCCGATGCCCTGACCGAGATGGGGCTGAATGTGATGGTTGGCCCCCAAGTGGTCGAACGCTGTCTGGCCGAGGCCGGGATTGGCTTTATGATGGCCCCCATGCACCACCCCGCCATGCGCCATGTCGGGCCGGTGCGGGCCGAATTGGGCACGCGCACGATCTTTAACATCCTTGGGCCTTTGACCAACCCCGCCGGGGTGAAGCGCCAACTGACCGGCGCTTTCGCCGCACGGCTTTTGCGCCCCATGGCCGAAACCCTGCGCGCTTTGGGGTCAGAGGCGGCATGGCTGGTGCATGGCAGCGATGGCACGGATGAGATCACCATTGCAGGGCCCACCGCCGTTGTGGCGCTGGAGGCGGGAGAAATTCGGGAATTTACCGTGCATCCCGAAGATGCCGGCCTGCCGGTGCATCCTTTCGAAGCGATCTTGGGCGGCACGCCGAAGCAAAACGCCGACGCCTTTCGCGCATTGCTGAACGGACAAACCGGCGCCTACCGCGATGCCGTGCTGCTGAATGCGGCGGCGGCATTGCTGGTGGCGGGCAAGGCTGCGAGTTTGAAAGAGGGGGTGCCCATGGCACGCGCCTCAATCGATTCGGGGCAGGCTTTGGCGCGGCTGAACCTGTTGCGCGGTCTGTCGCCCCTGACCGCTTAAGTCAGCCCAAAGCATAGCCCGCACCGCGCACCGTGCGCAGCGGGTCGTCGCCGCCAAAGGCGCACAGCGCTTTGCGCAGGCGGCCGACATGCACATCGACCGTGCGGCTGTCGACATAGATGTCGCGGCCCCAGACACGGTCAAGCAACTGCTCGCGCGAAAAGACGCGGCCGGGTTTTTCCAGAAAGGTTGCCAGCAAGCGAAATTCCGTCGGGCCAAGTTTCAGAATTTGGCCATCGCGGATCACGCGGTGGGTTTCGGCGTCAAGGCTGATGGTTTCCCATTCCAGCACCATCCCAAGCGTCGAGGGCCGCACCCGGCGCAGCTGCGCGCGCAAGCGCGCCATCAGTTCCACGATGGAATAGGGCTTGATCACATAATCATCCGCCCCGGTTTCCAGCCCGCGCACCTTGTCGACCTCTTCCGACCGCGCCGACAGCATGATGATCGGAATCAAGCGGGTTTCAGGGCGCATTTTCAGGCGGCGGCAGACCTCTAACCCCGAAACATGCGGCATCATCCAATCGAGCAAGATCAGGTCTGGCGGGTTTTCGGCCACCAGCAACAAGGCTTCCTCGCCATTGGTGGCACGTTGCACGACAAAGCCTTCCGCCTCAAGATTATAGGCCAAGACTTCCCGTTGCGCAGGCTCATCTTCTACCAAAAGGACGGTCGGCTGTGCCATTACAGGTTCCCCATCGTGATGGATTCTGCTTTCGGCCGCGGATCGCGCGGCAGATCACCGGTGGCAAGGTAGATCACCTGTTCGGCAATCGTTGTTGCATGGTCGCCGACGCGTTCGATGTTCTTGGCGATGAAATGCAGGTGCATACAGGCCGTGATATTGCGCGGGTCTTCCATCATATGGGTCAGGAATTCGCGAAACAGCGCGGAATACATCTGGTCAATGTCGCGGTCTTGCTGGCGCACGGCATGGGCCAATTCCACATCGCGGCTGATAAAGGCATCCAGCGCGTCTTTTAGCAACAAGCTCACCTGCCGCGCCATGCGCCGGATCGACCCTGCAGCACCTTCAATCGTGTGCATCTGCGCCAGAACGATCGAGCGTTTGGCCAAGTTCTTGGCATAATCGCCGCAGCGTTCCAGCGAGGCTGCGATTTTCATCACCGTCAGCACGGTGCGCAGATCGCCCGCCGTTGGGGCGCGGATGGCAATCAGACGCACGCATTCGGTGTTGACCTGTTCTTCCAACACGTCAATCGCGCTATCGCCTTCGCGCACGCGCTCGGCCAAAGCCTCATCGCGGGTTTCAAGGGCGGTGGCGGCATCGGACAGCGCTGCCTCGACAAGGCCCGCCATGCGCAGAACCAGCGCCTGAACGCCCTCGAGGTCGCGGTCAAACGCCGATGCTATGTGACGGTCATTGCTCATCTGTCTCTCCTCAACCGATCCGGCCGGTGATGTAGGATTCGGTGCGCGGATCCTTGGGGTTGGTGAAAATTGCACCAGTTTCGCCGTATTCCACCAAGTTCCCAAGGTGGAAAAACGCCGTGCGCTGTGACACGCGGGCGGCTTGCTGCATCGAGTGCGTGACGATCACCACCGAAAACTGGCTGCGCAGCTCGTCAATCAGCTCTTCGACTTGGGCTGTGGCGATGGGGTCAAGGGCCGAACACGGTTCGTCCATCAACAGCACTTCCGGAGAGGTGGCAATCGCACGCGCGATGCACAGGCGCTGCTGCTGGCCGCCCGAAAGGCCAGTGCCGGGCGATTGCAGGCGGTCTTTGACCTCGTTCCAGAGCGCGGCTTTGCGCAGGCAGGCTTCGACCACCTCGTCGAGTTCGGCCTTGGTGCGGGTCAACCCATGGATTTTGGGGCCGTAGGCGACATTGTCATAGATCGACTTGGGGAAGGGATTGGGCTTTTGAAACACCATGCCGATCTTGGCGCGCAACTGCACCGGATCGACGCGGGCATCATAGATATCTTCGCCGTCCAGCGTGATCACACCTTGCACCTTGGCAGAGGCGACCGTGTCATTCATCCGGTTCAAGCAGCGCAGAAAGGTGGATTTGCCGCAGCCCGACGGGCCGATAAAGGCCGTGACGGTTTTGTCCAGAATATCGACATCGACATCCTTCAGCGCGTGGTTGGTGCCGTAATACACCTGCACCTTACGGGCTTCGATTTTGTTGGTCTCGGTTTGCACGTCGCGCTCCAGTCTGAGATCTTTCATTTTTGCGTTCTCCTGCTTACCAGCGGCGTTCATAGCGGCGACGCAGGATGATGGCGGCGGTATTCATCACGATCAAGAAGGCCAAAAGCACAATAATGGCGCCCGAGGCCCGCTCGACAAAGCCCGGATCGCCACGTTGCGTCCAGTTATAAATTTGCACCGGCAGGGCCGAGGCGGGGTCAAACAGGCCCGTCAAGGGCGCGCCGGGATACTCGCGCACAAAGGCGACCATGCCGATCAACAGCAAGGGGGCGGTTTCGCCCAAGGCTTGGGCAAGGCCGATGATCGTGCCAGTCAGAACGCCGGGCATGGCCAAGGGCAGCACATGGTGGGTGACGGTTTGCAGCTTAGACGCGCCAACCCCCAAAGCCGCATCGCGGATTGACGGCGGCACAGCTTTCAGCGCCGCACGGGTCGGGATGATGATGCGCGGCAAGGTCATCAAGGTCAGCACCAAGCCGCCGACGATAGAGGCTGATCGCGGCAATCCGGCGAAGTTGATAAAGAAAGACAGGCCCAAGATACCATAGACAATCGATGGCACAGCGGCGAGGTTGGCGATGTTCACCTCGATCAGGTCAGTCCAGCGGTTCTTGGGCGCGAATTCTTCCAGATAGACCGAGGCGGCCACCCCGATCGGCAGCGCCAAGCACAGCACCACAACCATCATATACAGCGACCCGATGATCGCCACACCCAGACCAGCCGCCTCTGGCCGTTTGTCAGAGGCATCAGGCATGAACATAAAGCCGGGATTGAACCGCATATCCATCAGCCCGGCCGCGACCAACTTATCCGCCAGCATCAGCTTTTCGGGCGAGGTGTTGTTGTCGCGCGCGGCACTTTCCATCGTGACACGGCCTTTAAAATAGCCGTCGATCCGACCGTTCGCCAAGGCCGTGAACTGCACCGTGGTGCCCAGCAATTTCGGGTCAGCCAAAACCATATCGCGCAGGTCGGCGGCGGCATTTTCAGAAACCATGCCAACCAAGTCTTTCGGCGTCATCGCACCAATGTCGATGCCCTTGGCTTCGATCTCGGCCGCCAAAGCTTTGCCGATCAGTTTGCCATAGCCAATCGTGGTGACCGAGGCCATTTCCGCCGGATCGCCGTGACCGGCCTTATCCAGCACGGCGGCATCGAGCATCACAGGAATTTCGACAAAGGTCTGACGGAAGGCCGGAAGCCCGGCCGAGAAGATCGAAAACAACAGCCAGACCAGCGCCAGCAGGGCGATGACAATCGCCACCAGACCGTAGACGCGAAACCGGCCCTCTTGGGCGTTGCGCATCGCCGTGCGCTTGTCGGGCGCGAACAGGGAATGGCGGACGCGGGCTGCCTCGGGGGTGGGCTGATCGCCCGGGGTTGATGAAACGGCGCTCATTCGTATTGCTCCCGGTATTTGCGCACAATCACCAAAGCCACCACGTTCAGGCCCAAGGTGAAGGTGAAAAGGGTCAGGCCAAGCGCAAACGCGACCAGCGTCTCGGGCGAGGCGAATTCGGTATCGCCGGTCAACTGGCTGACGATCTTGACCGTCACCGTGGTCATGGCTTCGAACGGGTTCATCGACAGTTTGGCCGCAGCCCCTGCCCCCAGAACCACGATCATCGTCTCACCAATCGCCCGCGACGCGGCCAGCAAGACAGCCCCGACGATGCCCGGCAAAGCGGCGGGAATGACAACTTGACGAATGGTTTCCGACGGCGTGGCCCCCAGCCCCAACGACCCATCGCGCAGCGATTGTGGCACGGCGTTGATGATATCGTCAGACAGCGACGAGACGAAGGGAATGATCATGATCCCCATGACCAAGCCGGCCGTCATCACGGTCGAGGACGAATTGCCAAACCCCATCGGCATCGCGATCCAGTCGCGCAGCAAGGGGCCAACCGTGATCAGCGCAAACAGGCCGTAGACAATGGTGGGAATGCCCGCCAAAACCTCAATCAGCGGCTTCACAATGCCGCGCACGCGGCGCGAGGCATATTCAGCCAGATAAATCGCCGAAAACAACCCGATGGGCACCGCCACCACCAGCGAGATCACCGACACATACAGCGTCCCCCAGACCAAGGGCAAAATTCCCAAAGTCGAGCCGCCGCCAAACTTCGGATCCCACGTGGGCGAGAAGAAAAAGGTTGACGCCGGATAGATCGCAAAGAAATGCACGGTATTGGCCAGAAGCGAGAAGACAATCCCAACCGTGGTCAAAACCGCAATCAAGGACGCCGCGATCAGCAGGCCCAATGACACCCGTTCGGTGGCATTGCGGGCGCGAAACTCGGGCGAAATCCGCCGCATCCCCCAAACCAATCCCGCCAGCGACACGATCAAGGTTGTCACCGAAAGCCCAACCCGCGACATCGCCGCCGTGCTGCGCACCGCTTGGGCTGCGGCGATCATCGACGGGGTCGGATCGTTGCCCATGGCAACCCCCGCATCGGCAAGTGCGGTTTTCAGCGCCTCGATATCCTGCTCAAGCGCAGGCAAATCGGTGCCCTTCGCCGCGAGCGCGCTCAGACCTTGGGCCAGTCGCGTCACATCGGCCATCATCAGGTTGACCGAACTGTCAGCGGGCACATCCGCCGGATCAATATGGCTAACCGCGCTATTGTGGATGACAAAGCCTTCGGCAAACAACCAAAGGATGAGGATCAAGAGCGCAGGCACCAAGACCCCAAGGGCAGTAATCCAGCCGTAAAAGGTGGGCAGGGAATGCAACTTTCGCATATCGCCGCCCGCCGAAAGCATGGCCCTGCGGCGGCCCAAGCCATAGCCAAGGGCCGCCAACGCAACGATAGTTAGTAAAAGAAGGCCAAGGCTCATGATCGTCCTGTCAGGATAGAGAAAGGCGCGCGAGCGAACCGCGCGCCGCTTGTTGCTATTTCAAAGGCGCCATCAACGCACCCGCATTAACAGCCGCTTTGGTGGCGGACTTATTTGCGTTAGACACCAAACCAGAGGCGATAAGCTGGCACGACAGATGTTTCCCCAGTCCACGCTTCATAAAAAAAGCCCCGATACGTTTCGGATTGGGATAGAACCGCAGTACTTCGCTTTTGCGACATTTGTGTAACTTTTTAATGACAATTCCTTTGATCTGCAGCAACGCCGCGGTCTCGGTGACCCAAATTGGGTCAGTTGGCGGGCAAAAGCACCGCAAAACTAGACCCTTGACCGACCACGCTGTCGATCACCAGCCGGCCCCTATGGCGGTGGGCGATGTGCTTCACGATGGCCAATCCCAACCCCGTCCCCCCCTTTTCCCGGCTGCGGTGGCCATCTACGCGGTAGAAGCGTTCGGCTAAGCGCGGCAGGTGAAAGGATTCAATCCCCTCGCCTTGATCCTTCACCGCAAACCGCACTTTGGGCCCCCGCGGGCTGCTTTCATGGGTCAGCGTCACCTGCACCTCTTTGCCCGCCCCCCCATATTTGATGGCATTCTCGATCAAATTGGTGGCAACTTGGGTGATTTGGTCAGGATCAGCGAAAATCTCCACCGGATCGTCCAATCCGGCCAGAACCAAACGCACTTTGGCCGCCTCGGCCATGGGGCGCAGCGATTGGGCGGCCGAAAAGATCAAGCGGGCCACATCATGGCGGTCGGTCGGGCGCTGACGCTCTTGGGCTTCGACTTTGGAGAGCTGCAACAGGTCGCGCACCAGGCGCACCATGCGCTCCGCCTCGGTCTGCATGGTGGCCAAAAACCGGTCGCGCACGGCGGCATCATCCCGGGCAGGACCGCGTAGCGTTTCAATAAACCCCAGAACCGAGGTGAGGGGCGTGCGCAGTTCATGGCTGACGTTGGCCACAAAATCGCGGCGCATCGCATCCATTTGCTCGCGGTCCGACAGGTCTTCAAAGGTGCACAGCACCGACTGCCCGACCGGCGCCGCGGTGACACGGTGGGTCACTTCATGGCTGGGGCCGGGGATAACATGGCGCGCTTCGGCCAAAACGCGGCTGCGCAGGGCGGCGGATATGGCCTGCAAGACTTCGGGCTGGCGCAGCACAAAGGCATGATGTCGCCCGACCAGACCCGCGCCCAACAAAACCAGCGCAGCGCTGTTGCACCCGCTGATCCGCTCATCTGCGCCGATCATCAGGGCGGGCAAGGGCAGACCTGCCAAAACCTCGTTTAACATGTCTTGATCCACGCCAATCACTTCCCTTTGCCACAGATTCTCTCGCGTCAAGCCGATGAACACGCACAGGCCCGGGTGCACTGAGATCGTTTCACGAAGGAATATGCGGCGTCCATAGCCAAGATCGGTTTGTGGCCAAATTGCGTTTGGCCAAGGCACCGCATAGGCAAACTGTGCGTGTCGGTTATCGTTAAAGTAGTTTAACGGTCGGAAAAAATAAACTCCGGATTGATTCGAGCCCCTATGAAATTCGCTTTTGCCGTAAAATATCTGCGTGTGATGGGGTCTGCATCCAACGACAACTGGGGCATTCCGCCTTTGACGCTTGCAATTGCGTGCGAAGCGGTCTTGGTCGCGCAGGGTCCGACAGCTTTGCGCCCGATAACCCATATTAGGTTCACGGAATTAACCTACGCAACGCTGAAACACCTGTCTCCGACGACCGTGGTTATCCCGCTGTTTTCACAAGCCGCTGATGCCTTCGAGATGGTCACAACGCTTGAATCCTTTGGCTACATGCACCGCATCATGGTCATTGCCCCCGCATTGCCCAATCCCGCCATGGTCGAAGACGAGCTGCGCGCACTGGGGCCGCACGAGCGATTGACGCTGATGTCGACCTAAGCCGCCAACTGCGACGGGCGCGCGCCCAAAGCCTGCATGGCCGCTGCCCCGATGCGAAACGACTCCAGCCTTGCTTGGTGGGAATGGGTCATACCGGTGAGCAAAACCTCGTCGGGTTGATACTGCGCCACCAAGGCGGCCAAAGCCCGCTGGACGGTGACAGGGGCCCCCACCGCCGCACAGGACAACGCCTGATCGACCCCTTGCATCACGTGGTCGGGGATATGCGACAGATCGGCTTGGGGCGGCGGTAAAAGCCCGGGTTGCCCCGTGCGAAGGCGGGCAAAAGAGATCACTTGCGACGACCGCAAAAGCTGCGCCTCGGCATCGCTTGCCGCGGCACATAGGCCGATCGCCATCATAAAATAGGGGGTTGTCCGCCAGATCGAGGGCCGAAAACTGCTGCGATACACCTGCGCCGCCTCGGCCAATTGGGCGGGGGCGAAGTGGCTGGCAAAGGCATAGGGCAGGCCCAGATAGGCCGCCAGTTGCGCGCCGTACAGGCTGGACCCCAGTATCCACACGGGCACCTGTGACCCTTGCCCCGGGCAAGCGCGGATGGGCGATTTGGGGTCGGCGACATCCAGATAGTGCAGCAATTCCACCACATCGGCAGGGAAATTGTCGGACGAGTCCATATTGCGCCGCATCGCCCGTGCGGTGGCCATATCAGACCCCGGCGCACGGCCAAGGCCAAGGTCGATGCGTCCGGGAAACAGCGCCTCCAGCGTGCCGAACTGTTCGGCAATCACCAAGGGCGCGTGGTTGGGCAGCATGATGCCCCCTGCCCCCACGCGGATCGTCTTGGTCTGTGCTGCCACATGGCCCACAACCACGGCGGTCGCGGCACTGGCGATGCCGGGCATATTGTGATGCTCGGCCAGCCAATAGCGGTGATAGCCCCAGCTTTCGGCCTTTTGCGCCAGATCAGCCGCATTGCGCAGCGCGTCGCTTGCGGTTTGGCCTTCGACCACGGGGGCCAAGTCTAACACGGAATAGCGCATTTTCGCCCCTTTGGTCTGCAATTCTAACATATGGGCCGATAGTGCCCCAGTTTCCAGCACCTTATACCGGCAAACACCATAAGGCGAGAAAGGGTTGATCGCCTGCCCGCATCGCATGGCGAATCCACGGCGTGTTATAGACCGTTTGGCCAGCGGCGCGAGGCAGCCAATCGGCATCGCCTTGCAAAAACGCCCCATCACTCAGCACCAGATACACCTCCTCGGGCGCGTGGTCGTGGTCGGGGTAGCGGGTCTGCGGCGCCATCAGGCTTAGGCCCACCCACACATCCTCGCGCGGCTCTAACCCGTTCGGGCCGATCAGCACAGCGTTGGCATGGGCCTGCGCAAAGCCCGCGCTGGCGGTAGGGCCAACGCTTTTGCGCGTGCTCCACCCCAAGGCGGGGGCAAGGTCTTGCACCGCTTCCCCCAAGGCTTGCAGGCTTTGCCCTTGCCCGTTCAGGTTGGCCACGGCTTGGGGCAGAAGCGAGAGAACGGGCAAATCCTCAGCCACGACCTCCGCCGCAGGGTGAACGGTTTTCAGCCGGTCAAACACCTTCGTCAGGGCCGCCCGCGCCTGAGGCGACAGATCAGCCTCGGCAAAAGCCTGCTCTGCCGCCGTCACCACCCGCTGTAGCCCCTGCCCCCGCGTCATTCTGCCCCCGCCTCATTCTGCTGCAGCGACCGAGGGGTTGTTAGGATGCATCGTCCAATTGGCATAATCGCCCACTGTGCGCCCCGTGCGCTGATCCACCCCGCCTTTGGGCACTTCGACCATGGTGATGCAATCTTGCACCGGGCAGACGTTGACGCACAGGTTACAGGCCACGCATTCTTCGTCTTTCACCGTAAAGGTGCGGTCCGCACTCATCGCGATGGCTTGGTGGCTGGTGTCTTCACACGCGGCAAAGCAGCGGCCGCATTTGATGCAATCGTCTTGGTTGATCACGGCTTTGGTGACGTAGTTCAGGTTCAAGAACTGCCAATCGGTCACGTTCGGCGTTGCACGCCCCACCAGATCAGACAGGCCCATCCCCTTGTCATCCAGATAGTCCGACAGGCCCGAGATCATCTCGGACACGATCTTGAACCCATAGGTCATCGCCGCCGTGCAGACCTGCACATTGCCCGCCCCTAGGGCCAAAAACTCTGCCGCATCGCGCCATGTGGTCACCCCGCCAATGCCACTGATGGGCAAGTTGCGCGTGGCAGGGTTGCGGGCAATCTCGGCGACCATGTTCAGCGCAATCGGCTTGACCGCAGGGCCGCAATAGCCGCCGTGGGTGCCCTTGCCGTCAATCATCGGTTCGGGCGCAAAGCTGTCAAGGTTGACCGAGGTGATGGAGTTGATCGTGTTGATCAGTGACACCGCATCCGCCCCGCCAGCATGTGCCGCCTCAGCCGGTTTGCGGATGTCGTTGATATTGGGGGTCAGTTTGACGATGCAGGGCATGCGCGAGTGCTTTTTCACCCAGCGTGTCACCATTTCGATATATTCCGGCACCTGCCCGACCGCCGACCCCATGCCCCGCTCGGCCATGCCATGCGGGCAGCCAAAGTTCAGCTCGACCCCGTCAGCTTCGGTATCCTCGATCCGGTGCAGGATGTCTTTCCACGACTCCTCGTCACAGGGCACCATCAGGCTGATCACCAAGGCCCGATCGCGCCACTTGCGCTTGACGGCTTTGATCTCGTCAAGGTTGACCTGCAAGGGTCTGTCGGTGATCAGTTCGATGTTGTTTAGCCCCAACAACCGCCGATCCGCGCCCCAGATCGCCCCATACCGCGGGCCGGATACGTTCACCACAGGTGGCCCTTCCGAGCCTAAGGTTTTCCAAACCACCCCGCCCCAGCCCGCCTCATAGGCGCGCTCGACGTTATAGGCTTTGTCGGTCGGCGGGGCAGAGGCCAGCCAGAACGGGTTGGGCGATTTGATGCCGATGAAATTGGACGCCAGATTTGCCATGATGTGATCCCTGATAACCTGCGCCTTAGCGCACCGTTCCCGTCAAAACAGCGTGAATATCTTCGGCCGCATCGCGGCCCTGTGCAACGGCGGTAACGGTCAGATCTTCGCCCCCCGCCGCACAATCGCCGCCCGCCCAGACCTTGGCCGAGCGGGTGACCAGCTTCTTCCCCTCCCGCGCAATGGGCGCATCCACCAGCGTCTGGCCGATGGCCTTGAACACCTGATCGGCCTTGAGGGTAAAGGTTTCGCCCGACTCATAGGCGAATTGCACGCCCTCGACCTTGGCCGAGCCGACAAGCTTCACAGGAGCCGCCCCATACACAATCGTCACGCCCGAAGCAGTTGCATGCTCTTGCTCGTAGACCGAGGCGCTCATCTTCTCTTTGCCGCGCCGGTAGACCATCGTCACGGTCTGCGCGCCCAAAAGCTTGGCCTGCACCGCCGCATCCACCGCCGTCATGCCGCCGCCGATCACCACGACATCGCGGCCCACTTCCAGCGCGGATTTATCCGTAGCCTGCCGCAGCGTGGCGATGAAATCGACGGCGTTGGCAACACCCGCCATATCCTCGCCCGCCAACCCAAGCGCGTTCCCACCGCCCAAACCGATGCCAAGAAATACCGCATCGAAGGCGGCTTCCAAACCAGCCAGCGTGATATCGCGGCCCAACTCTTTGCCCGTTTCCAGCGAGATACCGCCGATCTTTAGCAACCACTCCACCTCGCGTGCGGCGAAGTCGTCAGTCGATTTATAACCCGCAATGCCGTATTCGTTCAGGCCACCCGCCTTCGGTCGGCGGTCATAGACCGTCACGGCATGACCATGCAGCGCCAATCGGTGCGCGCAGGCCAGACCCGCAGGCCCTGCCCCCACCACGGCGACGCGCTTGCCCGTGTCGGCCGCGCGGGTAAAGGGATGCACCCCTTTGGCCATCAGGCTGTCGGTGGCGTAGCGTTGCAAACGGCCAATCTCGACCGGTTTGCCTTCGGCGACCTCGCGCACGCAAACCTCTTCGCACAGGGTTTCGGTCGGGCAGACGCGCGCGCACATGCCGCCCATGATGTTTTGCGCAAAGATCGTCTTGGCCGCCGCATCGGGCGTGCCGGTGGCGATCTGGCGGATGAACAGGGGAATGTCGATGGCGGTGGGGCAAGCCGTCATGCAGGGCGCATCGTGGCAGAAATAGCACCGATCCGCCGCAACACGGGCTTCATGCGCGTCATAAGCGGGCTGATAGGTGGCAAAGTTGTGGGCCACTTGGTCGCTGGACAAGCGCTGCGCCACGATACCGGGCGTTTGGGGGGAATTTGGCATGGGGCCTCCGCCATCTCTTTGAAGGGAACCTATGGGGGAAGGCTGGCACAGGTCTAGTTTTTTATCAAATGGTAAATTTCGTCCAAAGCGAAGAATTCACACCCACCCCGCCCCAAACCGCATCAGATGCTTTTCCTTTGGGCATCTGTACACTATACGAGGCTTTCAAATGCGCGTTTGGCCCAAAGGCCGCCCATCAACGACGCCAACAGAGGATCGCATGAGCAAACATTCCCCCGATGCGGACGTGGCCTTTATCTCGGCCTTGGCAGAGCTTCTTAATAAGAACGAGCTCACCGAACTGTCCGTGATGCGCGAATATGGCGAATATGACAGCTTGGATGTGAAGGTGGTCAAACAGGTCACCGTGGTGCAACAGTCTGCCCCCGTGATGCAGGCGGCCCCGATGGTGCAGCACGCCCCCGCCGCCACCCCAGCACCCGCAGCGCCTGCCGCCATCGAAGATCCCGCCCAACATCCCGGCGCTGTGACCTCGCCCATGGTCGGCACGGTCTATCTGTCGGCAGAACCCGGCGCCGCCCCCTTTGTCACCGTGGGGGCCACGGTCAGCGAAGGCCAAACGGTTTTGATCATCGAAGCGATGAAAACCATGAACCACATCCCCGCCCCGCGCGCAGGCAGCGTTAAGCGCATTCTGGCCAATGACGGCCAAGCCGTCGAATACGGCGCGCCTTTGATGATCATCGAGTGAGGGCGGCATCTTGACGCAAAGCCCCGCGCTGCCCATCTTCGACAAAATCCTGATCGCCAATCGCGGCGAGATTGCCCTGCGGGTCATCCGTGCCTGCCGCGAGATGGGCATCAAATCGGTGGCCGTCCATTCCACCGCCGATGCCGATGCCATGCATGTGCGCATGGCCGACGAATCGGTGTGTATCGGCCCGGCCTCGTCGACCCAAAGCTATCTGAACAAAGCCGCGATCATTTCCGCTTGCGAGATTACGGGCGCGCAGGCCGTGCATCCGGGCTACGGGTTCTTGTCGGAAAACGCCTCGTTTGCGCAGGCCTTGCAGGACCACGGCATCACCTTCATCGGCCCCAATGCCGAACATATCCGCATCATGGGCGACAAGATCACCGCCAAGGAAACCGCCAAGGCTTTGGGCATTCCCGTGGTGCCGGGGTCTGAGGGCGGGGTGGCGGATTATGAAACGGCGATTGGCGTGGCCGCGAAAATCGGCTTTCCGGTGATCATCAAGGCCACCGCAGGCGGTGGCGGGCGCGGCATGAAAGTGGCGCGCAACCCCGAAGAGCTTGAGATTGCCTTTCGCACCGCACGCTCGGAATCCAAAGCTGCCTTTGGCAATGACGAAGTCTATATCGAAAAATACCTGCAAAAGCCGCGCCATATCGAAATTCAGGTGTTTGGCGACGGCAAGGGCGGCGCGGTCCATCTGGGAGAGCGCGATTGCTCTTTGCAACGCCGCCACCAGAAGGTGTTCGAAGAAGCCCCCGGCCCCGCCATCACCCCCGCGCTGCGGGCCAAGATCGGCAAGGTCTGCGCGGACGCGATGCAGAAGATCAGCTATATCGGCGCAGGCACGATTGAATTTCTTTATGAAGACGGCGAATTCTTCTTTATCGAGATGAACACCCGTTTGCAGGTGGAACACCCTGTCACCGAGGCGATCTTTGGCGTTGACCTTGTGCGCGAACAAATCCGCGTGGCCTCGGGCCTGCCCTTGTCGTTCACCCAAGACGAGTTGCACATCAACGGCCACGCCATCGAAGTGCGCATCAACGCCGAACGCCTGCCCGATTTCGCCCCGCGCCCCGGCAAGGTCAAAGTCTTTCACGCGCCCGGTGGCTTGGGCGTGCGGATGGATTCGGCGCTGTACGGCGGCTATTCGATCCCGCCCTATTACGACAGCCTGATCGGCAAGCTGATCG